>SKSH01000062.1 GCA_007118075.1 Halobacteriales archaeon | reverse complement strand
TCCCTCACCCTCGACGACCACCGAACAGTGATTAGCGGTGTGTCCCGGCGTCGGGATGAGCGAGATCCCTTGGAAGTTTTTGAACCGATGCGATCGGTCGAACGGCCCGATCCCGGCATCGACCAAGGCTACCGGGAACAACCGGTATTTCGGTGGTGCGAGGGAGCGATCGACGCCCCAAAACCGTCCACGCATCGATCTGGTGTAACGGTCCTCTCCTTCCTCGATGTAGACCGTCGGCTCCGGGATACGCCCGAGTCCACCGACATGATCGGGATGACAATGAGTGAGGATGATGGCATCGATCTCATCGATCGCCAGGTCGAGCTCGCCGAGACCAGTCTCGAGGCGTTGTTCAGGATTGACACGGGTGCGATAGGCGAGTGGATAGTAGGGATGATGTCGAGGGTACCACCAATCGTCCGTGGGTCGTGGCCCCGTGTCCACGAGGATGGTTCCGTTCGGATGATCGATCACCCAGCAATAGATCGGTCTCGGTGTCGCCCACGTACGCGAGAGCATCGTCCGTGCGTGGCGAAGCAGGATCGGCCATCGTCCGTCAAGTTGCGCCTCCTTGAGGAGGATCTCCCCGACTTGGATCACCTCGACGGCGTCGACCGGTCGCATCGAATCACCCGGGATGTAGGACCGGATCGAGGTGATCGAGGACGGCCGGGAGCTCTTCTCCGCCGAACAGTCCGAGCTCGGTGTAGGTATCGGCGCCCGCAGTGTACATGATCGATACCGCCTCGATGACCGCTTCGGGGAGTGGCTTCGGATCGATCTCGCAGAATGCCTTCCAGTCGTGCCGATCAGCCTCCTTCGCCTCCTGTTTCGCCAGCGACACCGCATCGGTCCATTCCGGATGGAATCGCTTGTAGAACTGTCTGATGACCTCCTTTGAGAGCTGCTGTCCCTCTTGGGTGAACCGATTCTCATCGAAGGTACCGGCGACGTCTGCGACGAGGTGCTCGCCGGCATGGTATACCACCTCGATCTTCCCATCATCGTGTCGGAGGCCGGTGGCGGTGGCCTGCTCGGTGATAATCTCGTTCACCCCATGTGCGAGCTCTTCGATCGACTCGAGTGAAGCCACCCCAGCAATCGCTGCTGCCTCCTCCGCTTTGAGGTAGCGGTCTGACTGTTCGAACTTCGTCGAGAATTCGACGATCGGATCATCCAGTTCGATTGGTTCGTCGGGCCAGGTCGAATACGAGAGTCCTACATCGGTTGGTTCGAGTCTCCGCCGCAGACTGGATCCGATCGGGACGCGGTTCCGGAAGATGACCTCGAGTGGAACGACGAAGCTCTCTCCCGCCTCCTGGTGGAACGTCTCGTAGTCGTATCCATCCCCAGTCTCTGGAAGTTCTGGAACCATGGCTAGATCGATGGCCATGACGGTCGGTGGTGACTCGCAGTTGGCGATCGAGGTGGGATCATCGCCCTCAGGAGGGATGACGCCCCGGTAATGGGTGGGGATCCCGGCGTCGGCGAACAGTTCGAAGTTGAACGCTCCCATCGTACAGAGACTGGCTCCCTTACCCGGAATCGTATCTGGCATCGGACCCCAGTCGAAGACGGAGTATCGATCTGAGAAGGTGAACGTCCCCCGACCGAGATCGCCGTCGGCGGGTGGTTCGACTACCTCGATATCCTTGACGCTCGTCATCGCCTCACCTTTGCGATCCATCCTTCGTCCATATTCGACAGGGCACTCGCCGGTACCAAACCTCTTTTCCTCCGTTGCTCGGGCCACCACTCGTTGGCCTTGAGTGAGCATGCTCGCATCTTGTTTACCAGATCGCGTCGCAGTCAGGGTCACGATCCACCAGTCGCTTTATTTGACCTGCCAGAGATGCCGTAGGTAGATGGCCGGACGTGCGAGCGAGCCCCATGGGCGGCAGTCGATCACCTTCGAGCACCAACCGGTGACCGAGCAGTCATTCGAGAACGCACTTGCCAAGGCCAGAGCGGGTGACCGCCTCGACATCGAGGATGCTGTCGCCTTGCTCACCACCGGAACCACCAGCGAGGGCATCGACCACCGCCGCAAGGAGCTCGTCCTGGAGGCGGCAGATCGCCGCAGAGCAGAGGTCGTCGGTGACGAGGTCACGTTCGTAGTCAACCTCAACAATAACGTGACCACCGCCTGCGATACGGGCTGTCTCTTTTGCAACTTCAAAGATCCGGCCACCGCCTTCGAGGCGGACAGTGGCATCGACCATGGCGGATTCACGAAGACACCGACCGAATCCAGACGCATCGTCGATCAAGCCCTCGATCGAGGTATCTCTGAGGTCTGCTCCGTCTCCGGGTTGCACCCCGCCTTCGCCCTCGACGATGAACATCTCGAGGCATTGCACGCGGCAGATGATCCCGAATCGGTCAATTTCCGCCCGCCTGCGGTCTACTCGACCGCTCCAGGGACATACCTCGCCCAGATCGAGGCGATGGCGGTCGATGACGTTCACGTCCATTCGATGACACCCGAGGAGGCGGCTCATGCCACCCGTGGCTGGGAGCGAACATACCGCGATATCTACGGTCGACTCGCCGACGCTGGCCTCGATTCCGTGCCTGGAACGGCTGCAGAGATCCTCGTCGACGAGGTCAGATCAGTGATCTGCCCCGAGAAGATCGATACCGCCGGGTGGGTAGCGGCGATGGAGGCGGCGGCCTCGGTCGGGCTCGATATGACGGCGACGATTATGTACGGCCATGTCGAGAACGAGCGACATCGGGCGATGCATCTCGAGGTGGTTCGCGATCTGCAAGATCGGACGGGAGCGATCACCGAGTTCGTGCCGCTTTCGTTCATCCATTACGACACGCCGTTGTTCGACCAGGGGTACGTCACCGGCGGTGCCACTCCTGTGGAGGATGAGCTCATGATGGCCGTCTCACGGCTCTATCTCGACAACATCGAGCACATGCAGTCCTCATGGGTCAAGTTCGGGGATACCTTCGGACTCAAGCTCCTCTCTTGTGGGGCGGATGACTTCATGGGGACGGTCCTCTCTGAGGAAATCACCAAACGGGCCGGCGGGTCGTTCGGTGAGATGCGGACCGTCGAGCAGTATGTCGAGCTGATCTCGAGCATCGGCCGTACACCGGTCGAGCGATCGACCGATTATACCCGTCGACGGACGATCGACCCGGCTGATCCACCACACGGACCGATGCTCGGCCCAAGGGCGACTGGCGAACCCATGTTCTCAAGCTGATCTACGGATTCAGTTGGTCGCCGGTCTTGATCCAGGCAGATAGTGTTTTCAGCACAGTCATTGAACCAACCCCCATGAACCATCTCGCTCGGCTCGGTGACGAGCGATACCTGCTACCGAACCACGCCCACATCATCGTCTACGATGGCAATGATCGCGAGCTGCTCACGGTCTATGATTGCGGTGCAGCCCAGAAGCCGCCGTCTGCGCAGTTCTTGGGAACACTCGGGAGAATCTCTTGTCAGCACCGACTCGATCACACCCAGACGGGGTACGTCGTCAAGCTCGATGAGCAAGCGGTGCTAGAACAACAGAAACCAGACGATTATCGGATCATATCCCATCAGGGATGATAGAGCGATTCCCCCTCAATCACCGACCGATACCGGCGACCGGCAGGGTCGTCTCGGCTCACTGCATCACTGATTGGTTCACTGATGAACCCCTCAATATCGAGGAAGCGATCGTATACCGGGAGACGCTCTTTGAGGGGTACACCAGCCGCCTCAGCGATCGCTCGAAGTTCATCCAATGCTGGCCAGGCATAGGCTGGATTCACGTGATCGACGGTTACCGGCGAGACGCCACCGAGATCATCGATCCCACAGTCGAGCAGGTCCCGGACCGGGGCCAGGTTCGGCGGTACCTGCACCGACACAGTCTCGGGGAGGAGCGCCCTCGCCATCGCGACGGTATCTCGGAGGACCTCAGTAGGTGGTGAACCACCTCGCCACCGCTCATTCTCGACGACCGGTTGGATGAGCACCTCTTGAATGTGTTCGTATCGCTCATGGAGCGCGTTGATCGCCAGCAGACTGACCGCTCGATCATCCTTCGTCTCACCGATACCGACGAGGATCCCAGTGGTGAACGGAATCTGTAGCTCCCCCGCGATCTTGATGGTGTTGAGTCGCTGCGCAGGAGACTTTCCTCGTGGACCAGCATGTGCGGTCACCTCCGCGGTCGTCTCCAGCATGACTCCCATGCTCGCGTTGTATGGGGCAGCGAGTTCCATCTGCGCCTTGGTCTGATCTCCAGGATTTGCATGAGGGAGTAACCCCTCCTCAAGCGTTCGTTCACACGCATCGGCGAGGTACTCGTGGATCGTCGCGTATCCCCAGGATTCGAGGGTCTCATGGAGTGAACCGTAACGCGCATCAGGGGCGTCACCGAGGGTGAATAGTGCCTCGGTACAGCCGGCATCAACGCCTCGGTCGACAACCTCGAGGACCTCTTCTACCGACATGAGCGATGCCTGACCGGGCGGATCATAGAAGGTACAATATGTGCAGGTATACCGACAGGCCGTCGTGAGCGGGATGAAGACGTTCCGGGCGAAGGTCAACTGTGATGCCGGTTCGACATCCTCCGGCTGGATTGTGCTCGCCCGGCGTACCGCCGTTTCGCGAAGCTCGAGGTCGATATCGTATGCCGCTGCATCGGGGATCTCAACCGTACTCACGTCATCAGTAGATCGTCATACCGGTTCTTCAATCCATGGTAGTCCGTTCGATCGTAACCCGGCCCACGTCGGATTCGGTGATAACGATTCCCTGCCTCTCGAGCCATCGTGATGCACGTCCATCGCTGTGGAGCAGTACCTCGGCGAGATCCGCGGGCTCATCGATATCACACGACAGTGAGTAGCTGTCGACGGTGGCGACTGTCAGGTCAGCCCGCTCGGCGATTGTTCGATGGTCGAGAAAAGAACAGCCATGGAAGTCGGCATGGAACGCTCGGTCCCTGACGATGAGGGCGTTGGTCCCACCCC
>SKSH01000151.1 GCA_007118075.1 Halobacteriales archaeon | reverse complement strand
CGATCTAACCGGTGATCTGTTGTCGATCGTCGAAGCATGGCCATTCGCTGCAGCCGTGATCCTCGTACTCGGATTCCATGAACTCGGTCACTATGCGCTCTCACGGTATCACGGTGTCCAGGCGAGCTTGCCCTACTTCTTACCGGTACCGACGATCTTCGGCACGATGGGTGCGGTCATCAAGATTCGAGGTCGAATCCCAGACAGACGCGCGTTATTCGATATCGGTGTGGCTGGACCGATTGCAGGGCTCATCGCCACCGTTGTGGTCATCATCATCGGACTCCATCTTCCGCCGGTCACCGCTCCAGAGGGACTCGCCGACAGCGAATCGACGGTCGAACTCGCGATCGGCTTTCCACCACTCTTGGAGTTCATCGCATGGATGGTCGGTGAACCGCTCCGGTTCGATGATGCACGGATGTCTGTCAATCCGGTCGTCATCGGTGGCTGGCTCGGGCTGTTCATCACCTTCCTCAACCTGATCCCGGTCGGTCAACTGGATGGGGGTCACATCACGCGTGCCATGTTGGGTCCGGTGCAAGCGAGGATCGGGTTGGTCATCCCGATTGCCTTGTTCGCCCTCGGCGGAGTCTTGTACCTCCTCATCGAGGCCCCGCTTCACGCAGTCTTGGTTTGGCTCATCTGGGGCGTCTTCGCCACCCTCTTGGCGGCGGTCGGTCCAGCAGAACCGGTTGACGACCGTCCCCTCGACCGTAGGCGGCAACTTCTCGGTATTCTCACCCTCGGGATCGGTGTCCTTTGTTTCGTCCCAGTCCCCATCGAGATCATCGGCTGATACCGTTCAGCGATGAGAGAATCCCCTGTCTGGTAGTGATGCATCATCCAGTTTGAGTCCGTCTTCGGTCACGGTTCCAATCTGATGAAGTGGGATGTCAATTGACGACCGCATGTCGTCGACGGTATCCGGTGGGAGGGTGGCGATGAGTTCGAAATCCTCCCCCCAGAAGATTCCGAGGGAACGACGTTCTTCAGCATCTGACACGATCTCCTCGAGCTGTGGATCGATCGGAATCGCTGCCTCCTCGATCTCGAACCCACAATCGCTCGCTTCAGCGAGCAGATGCAAAGACCGCGCAAGCCCATCGCTCGAATCGATCATTGCCGTCGCCTCGCTCGCGAGGTATCGTCCCGGTTCAATCCGTGGGGTGAATCGGAACAGCTCGTTGCCCTCCTCTACTGCACCGGCTTCGAACTTGCGGACCGCGATCGCACCTCGACCAAGGGTACCTGTGACCACGATGGCATCTCCCTCGTTCGCGCCGGATCGGCCCACGGGTTGGTCAACCTTGCCGATGGCGATTCCGACCGTGGTCAGTTCGTCCGTGATATCGAGATCGCCACCGACATACTCTGCACCGACTCTCGTTGAGGCGTCTATCGCCCCGTTGATGAATGCCTCGAGGGCTGATCGCTCGAACTGTGGTGGAGAGTACACACCGAGCGTCACCGTTGGTTGTGCACCGACTGCAGCCAGATCAGAGAGCGAGACCGAGATGGCCCGCCATCCGGCCGTATACGGGGTCACACCCTCGGGGAAGTCACTGGTCTCATGGAGCATATCAACCGATACCGCCTGTCCGTCGATGATGGCCGCGTCGTCACCAGCCGCTCCCACCAGGGATTCGACGATGCGCAACGCCGCCCGTTCGTCCATGCCGTGTGGCTTGACGAGACCAGCGATAAACCCCCTGGCTCCGCCAGCGATGGGGTTAAATGCGAAGGTAGGGAACGTCGGTATAGAATGGTCACGTTCTACGACGTGCCGGCTGACGCCCTCATCAGCGAGCTTGCGGACCAACTTGAGGGCCGATTAGAAGAGCCGGCGTGGATGGCATATGCGAAGACGAGCCCGGCGAAGGAGTTCCCTCCCGAACAGGAGGACTTCTGGTACATCAGAGCGGCGAGCGTCCTCCGAAAGGTCGCGATGGAGGGACCGATTGGGGTATCCAGGTTGGCCACCGAGTATGGTGGCCGTGCTCGTGGTACGACTCGGTATGGGATGGCTCCAGCCCACCGTGTTGATGGAAGCCGGAAGATTATCCGAACGATTCTCCAGCAACTAGAGGATGAGGAGTTGATCCTTCTCGAAGAGGGTGCAGGCAGACGGATCGCCCCCGATGGTCGGGCTCTCCTCGATGCGGCAGCCGAGGATGTTCACGAAGCGCTCGATCGTCCAGAGCTCGAGCGCTACGCATAGACTCGAAAAAACACCCCTGCAACCAAACATCCCCGCTCTCCGTAATGATTTTCCATCCGCCAATCGAAGTTGCCAATAACCATGAATGAGCGCGATGAGGAGCTCGCTCGGATCCGCGAGGAACGCCTCGAGCAACTCCAACAACAGCAGGGTGATAATGACGAAGAGGTGCGAGAGGCGCAGCGTGAGGCAGCAGAGACCCAAAAGCAGGCCATATTGAAGCAGTTCCTCACCGATGGTGCTCGCAAGCGTCTCAACGCCGTCAAGATGGGACACCCGCAACATGGAGAACGGGTCGAGCAACAGCTACTCGGACTCATCCAAAGTGGCCGTGTCGGCCAGAAGATCGATGAGGACCAGATGCGAGACCTCCTTCAAAAACTACAACCGGAGCAGCAAAAATTCGACATCAAACGTCGGTGAGCCGCTTAGACCGGAAACGCCTTTGAGGGCCCTGGCCGATTGACGACGCGAATGTACGAACCGCTGAAGGGATTTCGTGACTTCTATCCCGCCGAAATGGGCCCCAGACGGCGGGTCATCGAGACGATCGAGACGGTGGTCCGTGGGTACGGCTTCCAGGAGATAGCGACGCCATCACTCGAGCAAACCCAGCTCTACATCGAAAAGAGCGGTCCGGATATCGTCGATGAACTCTACAGCTTCACCGACAAGGGGGGTCGCGAGGTGTCGCTCACCCCAGAACTCACCCCGACGGTCGCTAGGATGGTCGCCGCCCGTGAAAAGGAGATGACCAAACCGATCAAATGGTTCTCTACCCGACCGTTCTGGCGGTACGAGGAGCCACAGCAGGGTCGCTTTCGGGAGTTCTATCAGACCAATATAGACATCTTCGGTGCGGATGATCCGACGGCCGATGCTGAGATTCTCGCCTGTTGTGCTGACTTCCTCACCGAACTCGGGCTGACTGCTGATGATTTCGAGTTCAGGATCTCACACCGCGATATCCTCGGAACACTCGTCACCTGGGCCGATCCCGAAATCGACCGGCTGGAGGCGATCCGTGCGATCGATCGTACTGCGACCGAATCGATCGAGGCGACGGCCGACGAGCTGGTCGCGACCGGGATGCGCCGAGAGACGGCAGATGAGGTGGCGACGTTGCTCGAGGAAGCATCAGCTGATCTCACCATCCTCAGTCGAGCAACTGACAGCGATCCGCTCCAGGCAGCGGTCGATGAGCTCGAGGCTGTTTTGGCTGCCACAGAGGATTACGGAGTTGCTGAATACTGTACGCTCTCGCTCAAGACGGCACGTGGACTGGACTACTACACCGGTGTGGTCTTCGAGTGCTTCGACACACAGGGTGCGGTATCACGGGCGATCTTCGGCGGTGGTCGATACGATGATCTCATCGAGAGTCTCGGTGGTCCCTCGATGCCGGCGGTAGGGGTTGCGCCTGGACTTGCCACCTTGCTCTTGTTGCTCGAACGAGCCGATATCTTACCCGAAGCAACCAACGCGGTCGATTATTTCGTCCTCCAAGCTGGGGACACCCGTCCAACCGCTGCCAAGGTGGCGAGACACCTCCGTGGTGAGGGGTACGTCGTCGAGGTGGATCTCGCAGGACGTGGGTTCGGTTCGCAGCTATCGTATGCCGATTCGATCGCTGCCTCGAAGACGATTATCGTGGGGGAACGCGATCTGGCTGAAGGTATGGTGACGGTGAAGGATATGGAAACTGGTGACCAGGAACAAGAACCGCTTGAGATGTATCTGCCTGACGGGTAACCGTGGACGACCACGAGGCGCCCCGGATGCGTGCGTTTCGGGTGGCATACGATGGGCTGCCGTACCATGGCTTTCAGCGACAGCCCGATGTGCCTACCGTTGAGGGAACCATCTTTGCGGCTTTGGCAGACCTCGGGGTGACCGATGATCCACTTGCACCACTACCGGAGTACGCCGCTGCTGGCCGGACCGATGCAGGCACGTCAGCTATTGCTCAGACCCTCGGATTCGTTGCACCTCCCTGGCTGACACCCGTTGTGTTCTCGAACGCGCTCCCTGATTCCATCGGGGTCTGGGCGGATGCAAGGGCACCTACCGGGTTTCATGCAACGCACGACGCGGTTGAACGGCGGTATACGTATCACCTCCATTACGATCCTGACATTCTCGACATCGACCTGATAGCCGCCGCATTGGATCGATTCGCTGGTACCCATGATTTCACCAATCTAACTCCGGACTCGACTGGGACCGAACGAACGCTCACGACCTCGCTTCGTGTCGAGCCACCGTTTGTTGTCATCACTGTAGCTGCCAGCGGTTTCCCTCGACAACTCGTCCGTCGACTCATCACGGTCGTCGTCGAGGTGGCAAGCGACACCGCAGGTATCGATCGCATTGATCGGTTGCTCGATGGACCACCGGTATCCGGGCCTGCTGGAGTCGCCCCGGCCTCAGCTGTGCCCCTGGTCCTGAGCGCGGTTGACTACCCCAATCTCACCTTCAGACCAGATCCACCGGCGATCGAGACGGTGGTCAGTTCGTTCAGCCAACGGCGAGATGAGCTCTCTACCCGGTCGGCGGTCATGGATGCCGTGGCAAGGTCGGTCGAGTTGCGATCGTCACCATCGGATGAGAAAACCACTTAATGGCCACCAGCGGACACGCGTAGCATGAGGCATACGCCCGAAGAGTACGGCGCCTATTGGGCAGGTGCCGCCCGGATGGCCATTGGGGTGGTGCTAGTCCTCCTCGTCTATCATGGGGTCGAGCCCCTTACCGGCCACCGGGAGTGGGCAGCCCAGGGACTCGGCTGGGTAGTGCTCGCACTGGCGGTGTTCGTTGGTTCCTTCTTGGTGGCACTCGGATTGGCACGGATCATCCGAGCGGCGGCCGCCTGAACACAGTGATCGTGGAAGCGAGGTTCCGTGAAGACTTTACCTTCACCACAATAGACACGACCGATGAGTGAGGTACGTGAACGATCGGAGATCGATGAGGAGTACACCTGGTCGCTAGGCTCGATTTACGCTGATGAGGAGATGTGGGAGGAAGATTTCGACGAGGTCGGAGAGTTGATCGAGCAGGTCACTCATTTCGAGGGCCGACTCGACGAGGAAGGCTCCGTTCTCCTTGAGGCACTGAAAGCCCGTGAGCAGCTCTTGCGGACCATCCAGAACGTCGCGTCGTACGCCCGGATGCGGTGGGACGAAGACACAAGACGGGAACGATATCAGGCCTTGACGGCGAGGTCGAAGACCCTCGCTGCGGATGCTTCCTCGGCGGTGAGCTACTTCGAACCTGAGATTCAGGCCCTCGATGCAACCACACTCGAGGGATGGATCGAGGAGGTCGATGGTCTCGGTACCTACGAGCACCATCTCGAGGATATTCATCGTCTCCGCGACCACACCCGTTCGGCCGAGGTCGAGGCACTTCTAGCAGATCTGTCCGATGTCCTTGGCGCTCCGTCGGACATCTACCAGATGTTTCACAACGCCGATCTCTCGTTCCCATCGGTCGATAACTCAGCCGGTGAGCCGATCGAGATTACGGTCAGTAACTTCACCTCGCTGTTGCGTGATGCCGATCGAGATTTCAGAGAGCGGGTATATACCGCATACTACGAGACCTGGGCTGACTATCGGAACACGGTTGCAACCGCCTATCGACACGTGATCGAGGGTGAACGACAGCTCGCCGAGGCACGGAACTTCGAGAGTGCGCTTGAGAAATCACTCGCCGGGCCGAATGTCCCCATCGAGGTCTATGACCGTCTCGTTGAGACCGTCAATGACAATCTCGATGCGATCCACCGTCATGTGGAGCTCAAACGGTCGATCCTCGGTGTCGATGAGCTCGAAATGTGGGATCTGTACGCCCCCATCGGAGGTGAGGATGACCCAACGATTGCCTACGAGGAGGCCACCGAACACGTTACCGACGCCCTCGGTCTGCTCGGTGAAGACTATCGGTCACGGGTCGCTGCTGGCATCGAATCACGGTGGATTGATGTCTATGAGAGTCGCGGCAAGCGAGGCGGTGCCTATTCTGGGGGCACATATGACACCCAACCGTTCATCCTCATGAATTATCAGGATGACATCAATTCGATGTACACACTCGCCCATGAACTCGGCCACTCACTTCACTCTGAGTACACCAGCGAGGCGCAACCGTATGTCTACTCAGGGTACACCATCTTCATCGCTGAGGTTGCGAGCACGGTCAACGAGGTGTTGCTCACCCATCATCTACTCGAGACCGTCGACGACGAGGTGTTCAAACGGCACGTGCTCGATCAGGCGCTCGAGCGGTACCGTTCGGTGTTGTATCGGCAAACCATGTTCGCCGAGTTCGAGCGGCAAGCCCACGAGTTGGCCGCAGCGGGTGAAGCGATCACCGCCGATCGCCTCGATACAATTTTCCACGACCTCAAATCGAGCTACTATGCACCGGCCAATGTCGATGACCATATCGCCCGAGAGTGGATGCGAATCCCACACTTTTACCGCCCATTCTATGTCTTCCAGTATTCGACTGGGATCAGCGCGGCGGTCGCCATCGCGGCAGATATCATCGACCGAGGAGAACCAGCTGCCCAGCAATATCGTGAGTTTCTCGAACTCGGCTCGAGCCGATATCCCATCGAGCTGCTCGAGGCTGCCGGTGTCGATATGACGACGTCCGAACCAATCGAGTCTGCCATCGATGTATACCGCCGACGGTTGGATGAGTTCGAGCAGACGGCCGGGCTCGCGTAGGTCGCGACCCAAAGGCACTTCTACGATCGACGGCGTATCCTCGGTTCGATGTCGCATAGCCCCTCCATCCCGGACCGGCCCAGGCTCCAGTTGGATCCTGATATGTCCAACGAGGAACGGCTGGAGGCGATGCTAGCCCACCATGACAACCTGCTCGATATCGGCAGCCAACTCGACCGTGAGCTCAAGCGCGCGGTCGAACGGGGTGCTGAACTCCGCTCTGAGGTCGACCGGCTTACCCGTGAAAATGAGTCGCTCAAGACTTCTGCGCTGTACGTTGCTACGATCGAGGAGGTATGGCCGGAGACGCATGAGGGGCTCTTACGCCAACACGGGAACAATCAGGAGATTCTTACCGACTTATCCGCCACGCAATCGCAAGAACTCGATCCTGGTGACCGCGTCGCGGTCAATGACTCATTCACGGTCCAGGAGGTCCTCGATACCGAGACCGATGCCCGAGCGCAGGCGATGGCTATCGATCGTTCACCCGATGTGACCTACGATGACATCGGAGGGATAGACGAACAGATCCTCGAGGTACGTGAGGCAGTAGAGGCACCATTGCAACGGCCAGAGCAGTTCGAAGCGGTGGGGGTCAAACCGCCGGCTGGTGTGCTGTTGTACGGTGACCCAGGTACGGGAAAGACGTTGCTCGCGAAAGCGGTCGCCAATCACACCGACGCCACCTTCATCAAGATGGCCGGAAGCGAGCTCGTGCGGAAGTTCATCGGTGAGGGATCACGATTGGTACGCGATCTCTTCCAGCTTGCACGTGATGAACAACCAGCGATCATCTTCATCGATGAGATTGATGCGATCGCCGCGAAGCGGACTGAATCGAAGACATCTGGTGATGCTGAGGTTCAACGCACGATGATGCAGCTGCTCAGTGAGATGGATGGATTCGATGCACGAGGGGAGATCAGCATCATCGGTGCCACGAACCGGTTCGATATGCTTGACCGGGCGATTTTACGCCCGGGCCGTTTCGATCGCCTCATCGAGGTACCACGCCCAGATCAAGCAGGTCGGGAAGTGATCCTCGAAATCCATACCCGATCGATGCGATTGGCGGATGACGTCAATCTCCAGGAACTTGCGGAATCGACACCGGGATACACCGGTGCAGATCTTGCAAGCCTGGCGACTGAGGCGGGGATGGTCGCCATCAGGGATGGTCGGACGGCAGTCACTCGGTCAGATTTCACTTCCGCGAAGGCTCGTATCGAGGAAGATAACGATTCCGGCCCGATTACCTCAGATGGTTGGGCTGATTACGCGTATTGAACCTCGGACTCACCCGATAGCACACGTAGATGGTTATGATCAGAATTGTTGCTGGCGCCGGCACAGGTCCGACACCGGTGGCAGCATTCGATACCGCCTTGACCGATGTCGGCGCAGAACGGTTCAACCTTGTTCGACTGTCTTCAGTCATCCCGACTGCCGCTACACTCACCGAGGCCGAAGATCTCAGTGACCTCGGTGCCATCGGTGACCGCTTACACGTTGTACAGGCATCGGTCACGGTCGAAGCTGGCATGCACGGATGTGCTGGGCTGAGGTGGACTCGAACGGTGGAGGGTTCAGGGCTTTTCTATGAGGAGGTGTCGACAGGTGCTGATGCCGAATCGGTCGTCAGCTCCCGTCTCGATGATGGGATTGAGCACGGATTGGCGCTCAGATCCTGGTCGCCTGCCACGGGGGGCTCCAAACTATCCACCGTCACGGCTGAAGACGATGCATACGGCTGTGCGGTCGTTCTAGCCGCATATGGTCAGGCCAACGATCGATGGTGATACCTTGGTCGAATCACTTTTGCCCGCTGCTTGTTTAGGCTTATAGCAATGTATCAAAACCGTGTCGATGATGGGGCCGATCCAGCCACCTCAGAGGAGCTTCGTGTGCTGCAGTCGACGGCCGACGCGGTGGCTGATGCGGTCAGGGTACACCTCTCAGCAGCCTTCGAGGTCGATGCGCAGGTCGTCACCACCCCAACTGGTCCGACAGCGGCTGTGTCGGTCCATCCACCGGAATCACCGCCTGTCGCAGCAGGCATCCCACTTGCCGATCTCGATGAGTTCTCCGAAGATGGCCGTCACGAACTGACCGTCGAACTCGTCGCTGCAGCGGTCGGCCGAGCGCAAAACGCAGTCGGCGATCGGTTTCTTCCTGCCGGACAATAGTTACTTCGCCCAGAACGGGTCAGCTGCTCGGACCGATTCGAGATATTGGTTGAGTGCCAATCGTTCGTGTTCATCGAGCTCATCGAGCAACTCTAGTTCGATGATTTTGGCGTGCTTCTCCGGGAGTTCCGTCCAGAGCTCATCCCCCTCGTCAAGTCCTCGACCGATCGTCGGCCCGTCGATGGCAACACTCACGCGCTCACCACGGTCAGCAGCCTCGATGTCCTCACCCTCACGCTGAATCCCCTTCACAATCCCAACCCGTCTCGGCTCACCGTCGCCCTCGAATGCCGCCACCGGGACGTTGGTTTTGAGTGTCCCACCGAGAATCTCGACCCCTACGACCGCTGGATCACTGCTTCGGAACGTGTGATCAGGGAGGAGTCGGAACCGTGCAGGACGGATGATCTGTTCGAGGATCGTCTCTCGCTGCTCGGTCTCGAGTCGGGTGAGGTACTCCTCGAGGTCCTCGATGAGCTGGTAGATGACGTCGTCTCTGAAGATTCTGACCGGCTCCTCCGCGAGTAAACGATCCGCTTCTGGGAGTAGTTCCACGTTGAATCCAACGATGACCCGATGCTTCGGATCGGCCGCAGTCGAGGCCATCCTGACATCTCTCGAGGAGATATCACCCACCTCAGCTCGCATGATCGGTACCTCGAGCTCCTCTTGCAAGGAGGTGGCAATCGCCTCGAGGCTACCCAACGTGTCCGCTTTGAGGACAATTCCGTCGTCATCGGTGGAGACCTGGATGTCCGCAATCGCCGATTTCACCTCGGCGATAACGTCGCTCTCATCACTGGCACCGACGGCGGCGATGGGCGCCCCAGCCATCGCAGTCTCAAGATTTGCAGCGGCAATCTTCACGCCAGCTGCGGCCTCGACCCGGTCGACTTGCTCGAATCTGCGTCCGGTGCGTATCTCCTCGAGTGGCCGAGGTTGCAACAGCGCACGGACTGTAGTGACGATCGGCCCGCCGGTTCCACCGACGACGATCGTGTCGTCGACTGAGAGCGATCCATCGGAGATGATGGCATCGAGCGTCGTACCGAGTCCCTGCTCCTCCTTCACCTCGATGACCGTACCGCGACCAGAGCGGTTGACATTGACCGCCATGCTCTCACGGAGAAACCGCTGGGCCAGACCCATCATCACCGCGAGCAGATCAGGGCATCCCTCACCGGTGAGGGCACTGATGGGAACGACCCCGATGTTCCGTTGGAAATCCTGGATACGCCAGTAGAAGTCCGCCGAGAAGCCGAGTTCACTCAGCTCACCGATGATCTCATAGAGGCGTTCATCGAGCCGGCTTCTGACGATGTCGGTCTGTGCCTCATACCGCTGTTGGATCGGTGCGTTCTCCACAGATTGCCAGCCGGGAATCGCGTCGATCTTGTTCGCGGCGACGACGAACGGTGTTTCTGTCCGTTTGAGGATCTCGATCGCCTCGATCGTCTGTGGCTGGAATCCATCGTCGACCGCGACGACGAGTACGGCGAGATCAGCCAGCGCGCCCCCGCGAGATCGCAGCGTGGTAAAGGCGTGGTGTCCGGGTGTATCGATGAACAACAGACCAGGAAGATCGAAATCGGTTGGATTGACCAGTGCGCCTGCCAGCTCAGAGATGGTCTCAAGCGGGATCGCAGTCGCCCCGATGTGTTGGGTGATCGCGCCAGCTTCTTCCTCGGTAACCGCTGTTCCGCGGATTCGGTCGAGGAGTGTCGTCTTCCCGTGATCGACGTGTCCGAGTACGGCGGCGATCGGGGTTCGTAGCGAGGCAGACGATGTGTCGAAGGCCATATCGGGTCGGGGAGAAATCCCTACCGAGAAGCATCCGGTACCGACATTAATGCGTGTCGTTTCATCGAGTTGTCCCTCCTGCCGGTAGAAAGCATTACAAGCAAGGCCGAGGAATTGACCGGTTATGAGCGGCATTCTCGCGAAGAACCTCTCAGGCATGGAGGTCATGGGAGCAGATGGCGGTGAGATCGGTGAACTGTACAACGTGACCATGGACCTTCGAACCGGACAGCTCTTCGATATCATCGTTGAACCGAACGAGGGCTTCAACCCTGTCGCCCTCGACTTTGAGACTGACGAGGAGGGACGCGTGCACGTCCCGATCGAACACGTCCAGGCGGTCAAGGATTACATCGTCATAGAACAGTAGATGTACGTGTTGGATACGTCGGTGTTCATTCACGATTTCCATGTCACCGAGCCGACGGTGACCGTCCCCGAAGTTCGCGACGAGCTCGAGGACGAGAATGCGTACCGGTTCGATGCACTCGAAGGCTCAGGGATGCGGATCCACATCCCCGATCCTGAAACGATCGACCGAATCAGACGGGCCGCCCGCGAAGGTGGTGACCACGGGGAACTCTCTGAGACCGATGTCAGACTCCTCGCAACCGCGTTCGAGCTCGATGGAACCATCGTGACAGATGATTACGCCATGCAGAACGTGGCGAGCATCCTCGACATCGAGGTGGAGGCGATCGCCCAGGATGGGATTGATGAGACTCGCCACTGGAACTTCCAATGTCAGGGATGTGGCCGTGAGTTCGAGGAAGATCACGAACGGTGCCCGATCTGTGGGACCGGATTATCACGCAAGCGACCGACGAACGCATAGCGCGTTACCCAACGAGGGTTGGGAGCAAGGCGATGACCTCCACGTCAGAGGTCAGTTCGATATACAGCACACCGAAGAGGATCGCATTGTATAACCCGTGGATCACCGCTGGGACGATGATATTCTCCGTCTTTGCATAGATGGCACCCAGGACGAGTGAGAGGACCGAGATGACGATGACCGCCGTGATGGTCCCTGCCCCGGCCCAATACGCCGGGATATGAGCCACGGCGAAGACGAGGCTGGCAAGGATGATGGCCGCTGGCCGAGAAAAATAATCGTACAGTGATTTCTGCACGATGTTCCTGAAGAGCAACTCCTCTCCCGGGCCGATGATGAGGATTGCACTGGGGATGAGGATGTAGAGGACCACGTTGGGATCACCTTCGGCCCGGATGTTCTCGACGAGTCCGTGTTCGGCTGGCGGGGTCCCGATGAGCTGGAGGATGATACCGACGATAATCAACGCCGCGAAGAGGCCCCCGATGCCGACGAACGTCCATGCGATATCGCGCAGACCAGGGATGCGGAGATCGATGAACGACCGAGTCCGATCTGCGAGCAGGAGGTAGATGCCTGCCATCGTCCCCATTCCGAGCCCAAGAGCGACGTTCGAGACCACCAACAACTGATCGAGCGGCGGGTCGAAATCGCCGGTGATAACGACGAGGATGAGGAGGAGGATCTGTGACCAGATGAACATCAAGATTAGCCCACCGAAGCCGACACCGGTCACAATCGCTGCTGCTTTGGTTCGATCTTTCGCCGAGGTTGGTTCGATTTCGAACCAATCACCGAGACCACCTGCGATGGCGATGCCTCCACCGACGATGGTGGTTATCGCCGGCACCAGCGCGGCTGTCTCTGTCCACTGATTGTCGAAGTTCCCGCCGAACACTGCCGCGTAGCCATACATTCCGACGAGCCACGCGAGGAGGCCGACTGCGAACACACCGGTAGCGAAGCTCCGCGGCTCGAGTAGTTGCTGCCACCGGAGGACCCCGAGGAGCACGAAGAGCCCAGCGATCAGTCCAAGGAGGATGAAGATTGGGAGCTCGACACCGATGGAGACCGTGGTCGTCTCCCATTCTCCCATCGCGCTAATGACGATGACCAACGCGCCGAGGAGGGCCAAGAGTGGCGGATACCGTCTCATTATGCGAAGATACTCGCTGTCGTGGACCCTTAGCCCCGTCGCTGTCCATCGATGGACAACGGCTCCGGTGGGTTGAGTTGTGCATGAGCCCCCGATTCAAGGCCGAGTTCTGCTCGAACCGCAGATTTTGCCCAATCGACAGCCGGTTGATCGAACGCGTCGATCTCCCAGAGTTCGGCGACGAGGATGGTTGCCGCCTCGAGTGAGACGAACAGCTCACCGATCGATTCAGCATCGAGTCTGTCGAGTTCGATCCCAACAGCGGGGACCCCAGCATCACCGAGACTGGCGGTCATCGCGCGACGTTCGAGCTCCTGGAGCGCTCCGAGTGTCACTGGTGTCGCATCATCAAGTTCCACCGCTTGACCACCCCGATCACCCGTTGTGAGCGTCGTCACCGCCAGATCCCTTGGACCGGCTCGCCATCGTTGCAGCTGTGAGTGGTGATCGGCGACGCCTCGACCTGGGATCGGTGTCTGTCCGAGTCCGTCCTTTCCGAGACTTTCGGCCCACAGTTGGCTGAACCAATGGCCGAAAGCACCTAACCGTTCGCCATAGGTCACGAACGCATTCTGACCGACACCATGCGCTGACAATTCAGCCATCACTGCTCCGTAGGCGTACGCCGGAGATTTGAGGAGTGAGCCGGTGAGTGATCGATGGGCCCGTTCAGCACCGGTGAGGAGCCCCTGCACGTCGATCCCCAACGCGGCTGCACTTGGCAGTGCCATCGAAGAGAGGGCGGAGTACCGGCCAGGGACGCCATCTGGCGGTTCGAGTCGTGTCGCTCCATTCTCCTCGATAGTTCGCCCGAGTGGGCCGGTCTCACCCGTTGTCGCGATGGTCCGGGTGGTCCAGTCGATGCCCTCGTCAGCCATGGCTTGCCGGATCACCTGGAAGATCGCTCTGGTCTCGACGGTTGACCCCGATTTTGAGACGACGTGGCAGAGGGTATCTTCAAGGTCAACTGCATCGATGATATGCTCGAGATACACCGGATCGAGGGTATCGAGTATGTACCAATCGTCAGCAGGTGCGAGCGCGTTCGCCATCGCACGGGCACCCAGTGCCGATCCACCCATGCCGATGACCAGGACCGTCTCGATGGGTTCGAATTCGTCTACCACGGCCTGGATTCGTTCGGTGTCTACCCGTTCGTAGAGATCGAGCGATGTGTAACCATCTGCTCCTGTCTCGACTCCAGCTTGGATTCGGTCGTGTGCAGCTTCGACTCGCTCATCGAGCTCATCGAGCGATGACCTGGAGATCCCCGGTGATGCCGGAGGAGCGAGGGCGTAGCCGAGTTCAACGTTCATGGCGGATGACGCGACCGCCTGCTCCTAAACCGTTCCGTACCGGGTTGCTTATTCAGGAACGTCCCGGATTATCGCACAATGGGACCGAGATCGAGGAGTCTCATCATTGCCTCATTTCGTAGCTGTCTCAGCCAGGATCGATCTCGCATCCTTCGTTCATACGCGATCATCGCCATCTTCGTGATCCTCTTCACGGTGGTGTTGATCCTCCTTGCACTGCCCGGGTGGATCGCAGATACCGATGGCACCTCGGCACTCCTCATGCTGGCGCCTGGCCTGTTGCTACTCGGCGGTATCGGTATCATCGCAGCAATCATCACCCCACTCTGGCTTGCTCAGCGTCGGACCACCAGCCCTGGTGAGATGGTCTCCCTCGAACGGCTGTACGGAGGCTTCGGATACGCTTTGGTCGCCTCGATCTACCTGGCCCTCATCATCTCTGCACCGTCGGAGTACATCGATGAGGGATCTGGCCGGTTTGCCACTGCTATCGAGTGGCTCAATGGTCTATCCTGGCCGATCGCTGTCATCCTGCCGCTCGTGGTCATCGTGCTGCTCGTCCTCGTGGACCAAAGGGTAGTGCAGAATTAGACGGTCGGCCCACCGGCACTTTGTACCAGCCAACCCCCAGCAATCCCGCACGCCTCTCGTTCGACGTATTCGATCTCGGTATCGGGGTTGACGATGCCGTCGCCGTCGATCTGTTCGATCCGAAGCGGTACATCGAGGGTGTTCCCACAACAGCCGACCCCGACGAATTCCTCCCATTCGTCACCGCGCTCGATTTGACCGAGCGTCTTCTTAAGGTATGCACGAAAGTGTGGGGTATCGATCTGTTGTCGCCCCCAGATGGAGAGGTCTGCGGGAAAGCTGATGACGACCGTCTCTGACGATCGTGTGTCCATGGCCGTTCTGAGGGGTCCAAGCAGGATAACGATTGCTCCGATGACACGCCTCACCGCGCCGGCTCATAAGAAGGCTTAACCGGAGGTGCGTCTGTAGCCATCGATAATGTTCACATTCGAGATACCGGAGCCACCATACGACCGGTACTCGAACCGGCAACTCGCCGCCGTTCCACTTGCCGTCCTCGCCGTTGCTCTGCTCATCATCGGTTTGACCTGGGTAGTGACCGGATCTCCGGCGATGCTCGGGATCGAGTTCACCGGCGGTTCTGAGCTGACGATCGAGACCGAGAGTGACCGTGTAGAGATTGAGGAGGCATTCGGTGCAGAGCTTGATTCGATTCAGCAAGTCGTTGGGGAGGATAACCAGTTCATCCTCCGCTTTGACAGCACAGATATCGATTCGTTGCGTGAGACTGCAAATACGGAGTTAACACCGGTAGGTGGGGCCGACGACGTGGTCGAAGGAGAGCGTGTCGTTTCCCCGGCATTCGCAGATGAACAACAACAACTGGCCATACTCGCGATCGCCATCGCGTTCATCGGGATGAGCCTCCTCGCGTTCGTCCTGTTTCGAACCTTCATCCCATCGATTGCGATTGTCGTCTCCGCCTTCTCAGATATCATGATTCCACTCGCTGCAATGAACATCCTCGATATCCCACTCACCTTCGGGACCGTCGCTGCCTTGTTGATGCTCATCGGCTACAGTGTGGACTCGGACATCCTGCTCAACAACCACATCCTTCGGCGAAGCGGAGGCTTTTACGAGAGCACCTATCGGGCAATGGAGACGGGAGTGACGATGACGGTGACCTCGATGGCAGCCATGTTCGCGATGTTCGTCGTTGCGACCATCTTCGGGATCGAGATCCTCTCGGCGATCGGGCTGATCCTTTTCATCGGGCTCGCTGCCGATCTGATGAACACCTATCTCCTCAACCTCAGCATGCTTCGCTGGTACAAGTTCCGAGGGGTGTCGAGATGAAGCAACTCAAGACGGCGTACGGCGGTGTACGGAACAACTGGCGGATCGTTCTGCTGGTGGTCTTGGTCCTCCTCGCGACGTACTTCCTCTTCGTACCAGGAGCGACCATTGGTGGCGAGACTGGCGGGTTCGAAGGTGATGGAGAAGCAGACCGACTGACCAACCTCCAGTTCGGGATCGACCTCGCTGGTGGATCGAGAGTGATCGCCCCGGTCCATGGTGTGACCGCTGAAGACATCACCTTCGAATCAGTCGAGGAGGCCGATGAGATCGGTGCCTCGGTGGCGGAGTACCTGAACGTGAGCGGCCCGGATCATCGAACCGATGCTGAGGCCGGGACCATCGAGATTTTCGACCCAGACGTGACCATCGACCAGTTGAGGGATGCGTTGCTCCATGCGGGACTCACCGAGGATGAGTTCTCCGGCCCGAGAGAAGGTGTGACCTCTGCGACGAGGAGCGACATCATCACCGTCCTCAACAACCGACTTGATGCGGCCGGTTTCGCAGGTGGCTCGGTCACCGAACAGACTATGACTGGTGTGGGGGCGTTCATCGCTGCTGAGTGGCCAGGTACCCTGGCCGAGCTCAGAGAGGCGATGGCCGACCGTGGTGCCGTCCAGGTGGTCGCGCACTATCCAGATGGCGATGGTTGGGATGAGGCGGCAGTGCTCGATGGCCAACAGGACATAGCAGGTGTCGATTCCGTCAGGCAGGATGGTGACCTCTTCCAGGTACCCGTTACCGTCACCTCCGATCAGGCACCAACCTTCGTCGAGTTACTCCAGGAAGGAGGCTTCGACCAACCTGATGCCGTCGGTGCGTGTGATTACGGCCCCGATAATGATGAAATGCCTCAAGAACGACCTGAGGAGGGGAGCTGGGGTTACTGCTTGCTCGTCATCCAAGACGGTGAGGTCCTAGCGGGGTATGGGATCACCGATGGGTTACGACAGACGTGGGCGGGAGCTGACCCGAGTTTCATTCAGAATCCGACCTTCTTGATTCAGACCCAAGAACGGGCTGATGCGGAACAAGTTCGGATCAACCTGCAAGAGGGTGCACTCGCCGCGCAGTTGAATCTCGATGATTCGACCGACATGGAGATCTCACCGGCGCTTGCTGAGCGATTCCTACAGAACTCCCTCTTGACCGGACTGGTGGCAATCCTCGCCGTGGTGATGATGGTGTTCTTCAGGTACGGCGATCCACGCGTTGCCGCGCCAATGTCGATCACTGCACTTTCTGAGCTCTATCTCCTGCTAGGATTCGCCGCAGCCATCGGTATGTCCCTCGATCTGGCGATTATGGCTGGGTTCATTGCCGTCGTCGGGACTGGCGTGGACGACCTCATCATCATCGCAGACGAGGTGATGGGCAAACACGATGTCCACTCCCAACGGGTGTTCGATAGCCGGTTCCGGAAGGCATTCTGGGTCATCGGGGCAGCGGCAGCCACGACGATCCTCGCGATGAGTCCCCTCGCCATCATGGATCTTGGTGATCTCCGCGGATTCGCCATCGTGACCATTCTCGGTGTGCTCATCGGCGTGTTGCTCACCAGACCAGCATACGGGAACATCCTCCGGCTCATCAAGACCGACAAGTGACCGGTTATTCCGGATGATCCATCCGGATGAACTCGTCAAATGACGACTGTGCCACCGCAGCGAGGACATCTTGGCTGGTCGACCAGCTCCGTCTGGCACAGGCTGGAAGTTCATTGGTTTCCTCAACATATTCGACAAGGAACCGCCGGGTTTTCGGGTCGCTTGGATACCCCGAACCGATCTGTCCGTACGCCGTGGTGAGTTCACGGACGTGCGCCTCACGAGCCTCCTTGGCGAGGATGCTTGCTGCGCCGACGAGTGGATCGTTCGCATCGGCCTTGATCTGCGATTTGAAATCGACCAGCGTAGTGAGGTGTTGTTCAACCCGATGGTCAAAGCGGTCGGTATCCGCTTCTCCTGCGTCAGTGATGACTCGATCACCGGGTTCACCAAGCCGGTTGATGACGGTGGCGAAGGTCTCTGCAATCAGCTCGGTCAGTGAGCGATGGCTCTCATCGATCGTCTCGACCGTAAGCTCGGCAACGGTGGTTCTGATGGCATCTTGGTCGGTGAGCTGTTTGGCGAGTTCACCCCGCGTCGCCGGCGTCAGTACCTTCGAGTCATCGACCGATTCGGGGAGCACACGCCGGTCGGGTACCGACACGGCACCGACGAAGAGTGAACCGATGACCGGTCCACGACCTGCCTCGTCGACGCCGATGAGCCGGCCCATGATCGAACCCTCTGTCCGCGACTGACAAAGGTTTACTCGCTTTCGACCGTGGGGTCGTGCAGTTCGAACCAATCGACGAGCGTCTCGAGGCGATGGATCGCTCGTTCGGGCGTACTGATGTCGTGGTTCTCACCAGGGTAGATCACTAGTTTGGCGGGTATCCCCTGCTTTCTGAGGCTGACATAGAGCTGTTCTGATTGGGTCGGTGGACATCGCCAATCTTCTGAGCCAGCGGTGACCAGTGTCGCTGTTTCTACATTGCCGATATCGCTGATCGATGAGACTTCACGATATCGTTCGTGGTCCTCCCATGGAAGACCGAACTCTTCACCGAGCCACACATGGGAGTCGCTGGTCCCGAACTCCGATTTGAGATCGTAGATTCCATGCTCAGCAGCCGCTGCGGTGAAACGGTCGGTCCGGGTGATGAGGAACCCAGTCAAGATCCCACCGTAGGAGAAGCCAGTCGCAAAGAGGCGATCTGTCTCGATCCAATCACGGGCGACGAGATCTTCGACGACAGCGAGGGTGTCTTCGACGTCGGCGGTTCCCCAACGACCTCGGAGTGTCTCAGCGAATTCACTTCCGTATGAGGTGGAACCTCGATAGTTCGGCTTGACGATGACGTAACCACGGCTGGTGAGATAGGCGAAGTGGAATGCGTATGTTGGATCATCGTAGGACATCGGTCCACCATGGGTCCAGATGATGGTTGGGTGTGGCTCGGGCGATTCTGGGTCGAACGAATCAGGATAGTAGACCATCGATTCGACCTCGATCCCGTCAGCACTGGGCGAACGTGTCCTCGTGAAGTTCGGTTGTGGATATTCGCCGAGGAATGCTTCGTTCAACGTGGTGAGTTGCGAAGCTGGAGTCTCAAGGGAGGCATCCATCGCGAACACGTCCACACCGTCACTGGGATGGCTTCGGGTGAGCGCGACCGTCTCACCACCGACATCGAGGGCTCGGATCGATGCCTGGTCGGTATCGATCCCGACATCGAGCTCCGTTGGTGATTCCCCATCGAGGTCAAGTCGGTAGACGACGGTCCGGCCCGCATCTCCGATACCGGCGATGATCGTCTCGTCATCGATGAACCTCGGATCGGCGAACCAGGAGACGGTCCCGTCGAGAGAGGCGGTACAGCGAGTCACCGTTCCATCTGCGATATCGACGGCGAGTACCTCCCTCGGCAGGTACCAGTTAGCAGCGTCTCTCCCAGCGACGGTGAGTCGATCACCTGTCGGTGACCACGAGGCCGGGCCGAGTGCCATCTCCTCGTCGGTCAGTTTTTCACACCGTCCAGTATCGGCTGATACCAAGAACAACTCACCGACGACCGAGTCATCAGGCCTGTCTGTGTCAGTATTTCGGAAGACGATCTGTTCGTCACTCGGGTGCCATTGTGGCTGCAAGCCGTACAGCGGTTCGAAGGCGCCAGCTCCAGCAGTCTCATCGAGTCTAGTCTCCTCTCCGGTCTCGAGATCGACGATGAACAGGTAGGAGGTGACATCATCGGTAAAGCCGACACCGTCGACACGGTGTTGCAACCGCTCGATCTCCACTGGCCCATCCTCCTCCAAGCGCTCGAGGTATGCAGCCTGTTCGTCCGTTGGATCCCTGGCGTCGATTACGATTCGTGTGCCATCTGGCGACCAGTCGAATCCGCGAACACCCCACTGACGGTCGGTAAGTTGGATGGCGTCACCACCTCGGTCGAGGTCGAACGCCCAGACCTGCGAGTCGGGCTCATCGTCATCCACTTCCTCTTCATCTCCGGTTGGTCCGATGCGTCGCTCATAATCTTCTGCTCGAGCACCGATGAATCCGAGCATCGAACCATCTGGGCTCCATTGTGGCTGTGAGGCATCCGAGATTCGTGAGAGTCGGTGTGGAGGTGCTGATCCATCGGATGGAACCACATACAAAGCGGTGATTCTGGAGTCATCGGACCGATTCCATTCGATCGAGGTGAAGGCGATCCGATTTCCATCCGGCGATACTGCTACATCGAGTGGCGTACTGAGTCGACAGAGTTCCTCAGCATCGATTGGCTCGGTCATATCTCGCCATGGATAGTGCCGCCGATAAATACCACTCGGATACGGTCAGTACGTGGCTCAGTGAAGGTACCGCTCGGTATCGAACGAGCGATCACCTTCAGCCACGACCTCGACCACGTCTAACGCATCGACGGTCACGGTGACCCCGAGTTCGTCTGCCAGGTTGGGGGTCGTCCGACCGTCGTCTCCATGGAGCAGCTCTTTGATGTACAAGCCACCCTCGCCATGGATCTTGATCCTCGCGTCGGAGTCAGTCTCCTCGAGCAGTTCAGCCGCGTAGACGGTTCGAGTACGGGTCAACGCTGCTCGTCGATGGGAAACCCTCGACGGCGTCTCCTGTTCGATGGTCCGCCCCTCGAGCGCTTTGATTGCCTCGGTGAGGGTTTCCTCGTCGATGTGCTCAGAGAAACTGACGTTTACCTCGTAGGTCTTGCTCGCCTCGAGCTCTTTCACGTGCTCGACCATCTCGTGGGTGGCCATGGCGAGCTCGATCACCTCGACGGCGCCTCCAGCTGCCGTGTTAACCGCCTCGGTCAACGCATGTAGGTCGACCGTCCGTCGCCGCGGTTCACTTACCTCGACGACGAATGGTCGGCCGGTACCGAGCATCCGAGCATCGATATCCTCCCGACCAGCCCCATGGAAGGTTGCATCACTTCCGTCCATCGCCTCCTGGATTGAGGGAGCGACGAGCTGCTCGACGCTTCGCTGATAGCGGAGCCCGGAACCATCGCAGTCGGGACATTCTTCTCCGCGTTTGATCCCTCTTCCATCACAGGTGGAACACGGCCACCGTGTCTGTGGGATCCCCCGTTCGAGCTTCCGGTAGCGCCCGTAGATGAACGCAGAGTTGACGGTAATTTCGATCGTCTCAGCTTCGATATCGACGATCGCGAGGACATCTGGCCGGCCGAATTCCACGGTGGCTTCAGTCAACTTTCCCACCCGCTTGCCGATCTCACGGTTGCACTCACGTTTGAGCGATTCACCGGCATTGGCATCACCTCGGATATCCTCTCTGAACAGCCGATCGTTCTCGGCGATAAACGGTGGGAGCCTGGTGCCAACCTGATACGTCGAAAACTCGCGATCGCCGATGGCATCAACGACATCCTCAGCGAGCGTATCGTACCGGTCACACAGCCCCTCACAGACCCAACATTGGTCCTCTGGAGCGATCGATTCGAAGGGGACATCCTCGGCAATGGCCAGCGCGATGAGCGCAGCCTCACCTCGTTGGCGATTCGTGAGGCCACGACTCCAATCCGCCATGGTTCGGCCGAGACACGACTCACAGACCGGTCCGAGTTCGACCGCATCCTTGGCGACGTCCACGACGTCCATCGATGTGCCGTTGACGGCACTGGCCAAAGTGCATTCCCATCCTGCCGTCGGATGCCTTTTGCTTCATGGCTCCCTGCTCTCGCCCATGCGAGCGTTCGTGCTGGTCGGCCATACACAACCGCTGGACCCCTCGTTCTCTCTCGATGACCTTCCCGGTGCCGCCGGTCGACTCGATGTCATCTGTCGGAACCTCACCGCGTCATTGCTCCTCTCACATGGCATCCGCGAGGACGTGACCACCTGGATCGTGTTGCAGGATGCACTCACGATCGAGGTTCGGGGTGCTTCGGTACGTCACTTACATCCAGATGAGCGATCGACGGCGGCACTCCTTCGTCGGGCTCTCGAGACCGCAGCCGATCGTGCCTTCGGTTCACGGCCAGTCGAGAGCACCCCCGGTATCTACGTCAGGAGGCAGGGATTGGATGAGACGCTCGAGGGATTGGTCGTCGATCATACGCTGATACAGTTGGTACCTTCAGGCGAACAGTTGACGACCGATAATGTTCCATCGAATCCAGCGTATCTCCTCTCCGATCACCAGCCGTTTCAACCAGCGGAACAGTCCGTCGTGAACGACCACGATGCGAACGCCTACTCGGTCGGCCCTCGCGTGCTCCACGGCGACCAAGCGATATCCATCGCACACAACATCCTTGATCGCGCAGCTGAAACAAGCGATTCAGATACCCCACGGACTTAGATTGTCCATGCGTGTCGCGGTAATCGGGGGTGGATTAACTGGTTTGGCGACGGTCCACGAGCTCCGAGCCCGTGATATCGATGTTTGCGGTTTCGAAGCGACCGACGAACCTGGCGGGGTCATCCGATCACGGGTGGTGGATGGGACCGTCATCGAGTATGGGCCACAGCGGCTCAGGCTGCATGGAATCGTCGAAGAGTACCTCGCGAAGCTCGACCTCATCGATGAGTTGCAGCTCGCCCCAGCAGATCTCCCGATCTACGTCTACGGGGATGGCCGATTGTCTGTCGCACCGTTCGATCCCGGATCATTGGTCCGCACCGATCTCATCAGTTGGCCGGCGAAGGCACGGTTACTTCTCGAACCGCTCACTGGGCCCGCTCGTGAGGATGATACCGTGGCTACGTACTTTACACGGAAGCTTGGTCCAGAGGCGTACCGAGCCGGGATTGAACCGTTGTTCGGTGGGCTATACGGTTCTGATCCGGCTGAGATGCCAGTCGAGTTCGCGCTGGCCCCGATCGTCGAAGATGAGGTCGGTCGAGGTCGGCTCTCGAGGATGATCCTCCGTCGGTTACGCGCTTCACGTGATCGCCCACCAGCTGCGGTTCCGATCGATGGGATGCAGACCGTCCCGCAGGCGCTCTATGATCGGCATAATGAATATATCTCTCTGGGTACGTCTGTCGATCGGATCAGTCGAACTGATGGTGGGTTCGAGGTCGGTCATGCCTCTGAGACCGAGGCATTCGATTCGGTCATCGTCGCCACCGACGCTCCAGCTGCAGCGAATCTCCTTGGAACCTCATTCCCCGACATTGCTGAATCGTTAGCGTCGCTCAATTACAATCGCCTCGCCATGGTCTACCTCGAGGCATCGATCGACCACCACGGGTTGGGATATCAGGTTCGTCGTGATGAGGGATTACAGACGTTGGGGGTCTCCTGGAATGGTGTTGCATTCGGTCGTGGGAAGCTGCATACGGCATTCTTCGGTGGGATGCACGCACCTGAGATGGTTGACCGTTCAGATTCAGAACTCGGTGAGATTGCCGTCGAAGAGTTCGAGACCGTCCTCGATGTCACTCCTGAGGTACTTGCCGTCCACCGGCTCGATCCGGGTATGCCAGCGTACGATCATAGCTGGAACCACACCGAGCAGCTCTCGACTCCACCAGGGCTCCATCTCATCGGAAATTACACCGCACGTGTTGGTATTCCGGGTCGATTGCGTCAGGCAAGAACCGTTGCACGACAGTTAGTAGCTGCTCGCAACCATTGACCCACCCAACCTCGGCCCACCTGAGCAATTGAAAATTTTCCAATAAAAATCGTTAAAAACCCAGCGCCATCAGCTAATTTTGCGGTTTGAATGGGCAGAATTAAATCTATGGCCCCCCTGGTAACCATTGATCCAAACGTGAAACTTCGCCGACCAACCGATTTTCTGATTTTGGAAGCATTGCAACTATATGGACGTAATGTTGCACCAAATCTGGCCGAGGTCATCGACAAGAGTCGGAAGAACATCAACACCAGACTCCCGGTACTCGATGATTATGGGTTGGTCGATAAGGTTGGGCCATCGGCGAACTCCGGATTGTATGAAATCACCAAGAAGGGCGTGGTAGTCCTTGAACTGCGTGAGTCCTACGATACATCCGAAGATTTCGACGCGCTCGTTGATCGGCGGCTGCAGGATGCAGACGACATCCAACCCGGTGTTGTCGCCGTTCGCGGTGCCAGAGCACAGAATCAGGATTAATCGACGTTTCTCCCCTCGAATTGACTGGTTGAGGACGGCATTGAAGCCCCCATTGGCCGTCGACAGTACACACGATTGACGTCGTTTTCGGAATCGTTAACCGCTTCTCGAACCCCATTAAACCCTGTGGGCCGGTAGGGTAGCCTGGCATCCTTCGGCCTTCGGGTGGCCGTAACCGCAGTTCGAATCTGCGCCGGCCCACTAGCTTTCGAATACAATTTGGAATTGGTTGGAGGTGCTACTCCCCGATTTGAACACCTATCAGCTATGCTCAAGTTCTGTAGTAGTGTCACTCATCTTCCCTTCGGATCAGTATCTATCGACGAGCAAGGTCGGGACATACGGGCAAAGCGGATCTTGCTCCAGCGGATCGCCGAGATGAGCGAATGCCCGTGCCCGACTGCCTCCACAGACCTGACTGAACTCACAGATCCCGCATTTCCCCTGGCGGTTTGACCGGTCTCGAAGCCCCTGTACGAGTGGATCTGTGGTGTAGACCCGTACTGGATCATCCTCGGGAATCTGCCCCAGCTCGATCGGCATCGATCCGGCTGGTGCGATCGTTCCTTCATGATCGATGTACAGCATATTTTGCCCGGCGACGAGCGATCGCCCGGCGATATCACCACCGTGTTCATCCAGCAGGATTCGTTGATACATCGGGGCTTGGATGATGATTATCTCAAGTTCTGAGGTAGTATCGATATCAGCAATCCATCGGAGCAATCGTTCTGCCTCGTTGGGAACCAGTTCTGGCACCGCAAGCCCATCGTCTCCAGATACCACAAACGAGAGCGACCATCTCACTGCACCGAGTGCTAGCACTCGTGCGGCGATGTGTTCGATTCTCGATTCAGTCAACTGGTCGACGTTGGTTCGGATCCAGATCGGGAGCCCGAGTTCCGTCGCCCACCTGGCAAGCCTGATCGTCGCATCGAATCGGCCCTGTCCCCCGTGGATGGCATCGTGTGATGACCGATCGGGTCCATCTAGGGTGAGGACGATTGCATCGAGTCCAGCCGCGACCAGCGCCCGGAGCGTCGTTCGATCGAACGTCCGTGGATCGGATGGCGAGAGTGCACACTTGAGTCCAGCTTGATCTGCCTCGATGATCGTCGATCGCAACGACTCTGAGTCGAGCACATCTGCACCGGTCAAGACGACCTGTTGCCCGTGACCGAATCCAGCGATGGCCTCGATGATCTCCGACTCATCTGCTCGCGTGGTGGCATGCATGTCCACCTGTTCATCGGCAATTTCCCACGCGATGAGTTCGGGACGTGACGGGGGGTTGCAGGGAGCTGATGACATCGACTAACTCACGCGTAGCTACGCGCCAGCTCGACATTATAAGCAGAGATGGTTCCCATCTGGTTGGAATGGAAGCCATCGGTCTCATCGAATTTTCATCAATGGATGGGTTTTTGCAGATACACATCGCCACCATCGATTGAAATGGCCATCTTTGATCGGTTCAAGCAAGGGATCACGCTCTTGGTCGACAGTATCCGTTTGATGCGGAACAATCCACGATTGATGCTGTTCCCAGTCGTCGGGGCGGTTGCCGGATTGGTATTTCTCGGTATCTTCTTGAGCATCACCTTTGGTGCAATGGCCATCCAACCGGAGGGTGGTGTGTTGCTTGGGCTATTGTTCGTCTATCTCGGAATGACCTTCATCTCGACGTTCTTCACCGCGGCACTCGTCCATCAGACGCGTGAAGTAATCGGAGGCGGCGAGGTGTCGGTCAGCGCCGGGCTCTCTGGCGCTTGGTCGGTCAAGGGGAAATTGCTCATCTGGTCGGCGATCGCAGCCACTGTCGGGGTCATCATCAACGGGATTCAGAGCAATAACTCGGGTGCTGGACGTGTCATCGGCATCGCCTTCGGCATCGCGTGGACGCTCATGACCTTCCTCATCGTCCCGGTGATCGTCTTCGAGAAGACCAACACGGTGGGAATGTTCAAACGGAGTGCAAGCGCGTTCAAAGATACCTGGGGAGAGACCCCGATCGGCCTCGGTGGTGTACAGTTGGTCTCATTCCTCATCGCGATACCGTTCCTCGTCATCGGGATTCTCGTCTATCAGATCACCGCTGTCCTCGGTATTGGGTTGATCGTTCTCGGATTCGCCCTCGCATTCCTCATCGCACAGACCCTGGAGGGGGTCATCAAGACGGTATTGTACCTATACGCGACCGACGGCAAGACTCCGAGTGAATTCGACAACGTCGACTTCGATCGACTTCCGTCTGAGAAAAACACCTCCACGATGTCCACGGCACCGACCGGTTGAGATTCGTTCTCCTTCTGGATCGCCTCACCCCTCGCTCGAGACCACCTTCATCGCGTGCTCCGCGAGTTCAGCTCTCGAAAGTGGATTGATTTGTTCACGCTGGTCCAGGTAGGTGTAGTAGAGAACTGGAACGATCTCCTTGTCCGGTTCGGTCTCTTCGAGCACGTGGTAGTACACACTCAGTTGTTTCCGATACTCCGGTTGTGCGATAGTTGTAGCATCGGTCTTGAAATCGATGATTTCGATGCGTTCCTCTGTTCGGTGTAGGAGATCAACATAGCCAAAGAGGGTGATCTGTCGGTCGCCCACTGTCAGTGGTAGGTATACCGGCACTTCGGCTTCGCATTCACCGTCGAGGCCATCGATGAGTGTTACCAACCGGTGCTCATCCTCGTTGCTAGGCGTCTTGGCGGTACCGTTCACATAGGCTTCGGCGAAATCGTGTACTTCACGTCCGAGTGCCACCCCACGCCCGTCCTCAACGTCATCGAAAACGGACTGATCCATCAGGTCATGTGGACTGATGCCCCTCGGACCAAGCTGGGCTGGTACCTCGAACCCGAGGTGTGTTTGAACCGTCCGTTCGAGGTCGACAGGTTCGACCGCTGGCTCGAACTCCACGAGTTCGACTGGTAGCTCCTCGAAGAACTGGTTCGGGTTGTCACCGGCGGTCAACACGAGATGGTCCTTTGCTCGTGTCAACGCAACATAGAGCAGGCGTCGTTCCTCATCGTACGTTGGCATCAGCGCCGCATTGAGCAAATCCCACCGCCAGCTAGCAAGGCGATGTGGTCGATCGTCGATCGAAGCGATCTCGTGTGTCTGCCTGAGTCCGACTCGCTCATCAAACCGGATCCGACCGCCACCACGACCACCACTTGGGAACGCATGGCGGTTCATGTTGGCCATGATGACGATCGGAAATTCGAGCCCCTTGGCACTGTGAATCGTCTGGATGGTCACTGCCGGTTCGGTGTCGACACCATCGACCGACCGTGTCCACCTCTGATCGATCCCTCGTTCGAGGTACCTGATGACGTCACCGAGGGTGAAATCGTTGATCGTCCGAATCGACCGAATCGTCGTTATTATCGAGTCGGCCACCTCGCCACCGAATCCATAACGTTCGAGGATGCTACGGGCTATTGCATCGGATCGGTGGTGTTCCTTGAGTTCCTCCTTGAATCGCTCAAGTGCCATCGGGAAGGATCGCGTCTTGAGGAGTTGGTCGATCGCATCGACCGTGTAGCCCGCCTGCTCGAGGACCAGTGCCCATCCACGGTCATCGTCGTAAGAGAGGATCCGAAGCCAGGCGAGCACCAATTTCGCTTCATCGGTATCAAAGAGCTCGATATCACCGCCATACACCACAGGGAGCCCCACGTTCTTGGCGACAGCGTGGAGCTCTCGACCAAATGAATGGGTACGGGAGAGGACGGCGATGTCACCGTAGGTGGGGGGCCGGGTCCCACCGTCGATCGCAAAGTGCTCGTTGCCAACGATATGTTGTATTTTCGAGATGACAGCTTCGAGTTCGGCTTCTGCCTGCACGGCCTCGATCTGGGGTGCAGCCTGCGCTGATTCGGCCGTGAGCGAGACGATCTGACGTCGGATCGCTGCAGCGTCCTCGATCGATTCAGATCCTGTCGCTGGAGTGGTGAGCGCATCTTCGGCGAGATCGATGATGGCCTGGGGGGAGCGGTAGTTCACCTCTAACGGAATTGATGTGACCGATGCACCATCAAGGTCGACGCGATTCCGATCTCGGTTGAGCTCGTCGACGAACTGCTGGAGGCGATCTTCGAATTCGGTGATGTTCCCGACATCGGCGTACTGGAAGGCATAGATGCTTTGTTTCCAGTCACCGACGACACAGAGGTTCGGCTGATCCAGCAGGAGCAATGCCAGCTTGAATTGGATCTCGCTCGTGTCCTGGAATTCATCGATCATCACGTAGTCGAAGGTGCATGCTGTCCGGATCGCATCGTCCTCACATAGCATGACGAAGGCGAATATCTGGAGCATCCCGAAGGTGAGGATATTCCGCCCGAGCGCATACTCGAGATAGCTCACATAGAGGTCGTGGATGTACTCAACGAGCGACTCTCGATCTTCGTTGAACGCCTGATGTACCCACGTGACATCCACCTGTGTTGTCCCTCGTTCACCACGGATCTCCTGTGCAGAGGGTGCCTCTGGCGCATGTCGTCGATCACGGCCGAATCCGGCGAGATTCGATCTGAGGTCGGATTGAGTGGCCCCATTCGCCCCCTGATTTGGTCGATTCAGTTCCCCGATGAGAGCATCGAATGCAACCCGATCGCCCTGGAGCGCTGATCGGCTGTCTCGGTACCAGCCGTCGTTCGTCGGGATGATCCCCTTGGCCATCAGTTGGTTGAGTACGGACAAGATCGTCATCGGATCTCGAAGCAACTGATGATACTCAGCATGTTGTGGGTGATCGTTCACGAAGCGGCCGTAGAACTCCTCGAACAGGAGCCGTTCGACGCCTGCATCCTCGACGATTTGTGTGGTAGCCGTGATGTCATCCTCGATTCCAAGGTGCCGTGGCGCATCGAGCCCGTCGCGTCGTAGCAGCTCGTTACACCGGCTGTGGAAGGTGCCAATCGGGGCGTCAGCAAGCTCTACTAGATCGCGATCACAGTGTTCGATGATCCGGTCGGTCATCTCGTCTGCGGCGGCGTTCGTGAACGTCAGTAGCAACACGCCCGATGGATCGATACCACGGTCGTCGATGATCGAGGCATATCGTCTGGTGATCGTGAACGTCTTGCCGGTTCCCGGGCCGGCATCGACGAGGTAGATCCCCTCGTGGGCATCGATCAGCTCACGCTGGCGCTCGTTGGGTTCAGGCATCTTTGAGAAGTAGCTCCTTATGATTGAGTCGGCGATCCTCGGGTTCCTCGACGAGGTCAGCCACTGGGAACCGAGTATCCCCACGGAGATACCGGTTCAGATCGTCGATCTGGGATTCGACGAACGCCTCGAAGGCATCGATATCCTCGTTGAAGAAGGATGAATCTCTGATACCTTCGAGATGTCGAAGAGCCTGTCCCGCCCCCGTTCGGACGTACTTGTAGTCACCTACGTGCTCGATGAGGTGCTCGGTGAGCGGTGCTTTGACCGGTTCGATATCGAGTTCGTCGGTCAGGTCGTGGTTGAGGTTGTCCCAGAACGTCCGATACGTTTCATAATCGAGCTGCTCGAATGTCTTGCGACTCTTTGAGTAGGACTCCTCGACGAGTGACTCGTATGCTGGTACAGAGCGGACGAAGGATGGGAAGCTGGTCGGATGGTATTCTATCGTGGTGCTGGCCTCGGCGAGGTCGATATCTCCCATGAGGGCATCCTCAACGAGTTCGCGTAGATAGAGGAGGCTGAACCGGAGGTGTCGATCTGGAACGACCGACCTGAGGTAGGCGAGGTACATCGGCGCTTGGAACGTCGGCTTGGAATCAGGTGGATCGACCGCCGCTGCACGGACCACGGCACCGGAGGTGTCCCTGGTGGATCGCTTGAAATCGACCAGATGGGTGTCGCTGTGAACGAGGTCTATCTTACCCTTGATGCCGAGTGGTTCATCCTCGAACCAACGCTCAGTGTTTGCGGTCGTCACCGGTAGGTCGAAGAGGGTGGCGAAGGGGTTTTCTCCGGCAGATGGCTCACCGATGGTGACCGAGAGATGGTGTGGTGGATCAGCATCGACGTACGTGGCGATGGCGGTGAGCCAGGCATGGTAGGTGGTTTTTCGAAGCGCCAGTTCACCGTCATCGAAGAACGGGGCGAGTTCAGAGCCCATGTAGTCGACGGCTTGTTCGATCACCGCTGTATCGATGGCTGACGGATTCGCGATGGCGAACTCAGCGAAATCGTGTACGAGATTCCCCTCCTCAAGTGGGACTGATTCCGGGCTCTCTAGCAGATGGCTGAATGCGTAATCTCGCGGTGAGTGAACGAACGTGTTCATCGATGACTGACTAATGGTCGTAAACTGGGATGGTGTCACGGTTGGTATATCAAGGTCGAACCCAGACGCTCCTCGTTGGAACGGTCGGATTGGTGGCACATCGGTGAGATCAGCAAATCGTGAAATCGATCGATCAGAGCAGGCATCGAGGTAGATACAAGGGGTCACTGGTTGGCCATTGGCGACGTCTTGGACGAGGAACTCATGTGAGGTGCCGCTTTGGATGAGCAACTGAAACCGCTCAAGATCTCTGCTGAAGAATCGATCTCGGTCGATCCAGGGTCGCGGTGGCATATCCCTTGCCCATCCTTGATCGAGGCCGAGGAACAACACCAGTGGTCGATCTACGTAACTCGCACCGGTGGCGGAAGCGAGGGTCACGCCCTCATCGTCTCGATCAAAGGGGATATCGAACGAGTGAATGTAGAAGGTGAGGTCGTCGATTGTTCGCTGGTCTGCTGGCGCATCGAGGAGTCCGATACGGTCGAGCTCTTCGGTGAATGTGGTGAGTTCCTTCTCTGTCTCGCGCTCGTAGATTTCAATCGCACCGCGGACGCTCCCCGTTGGGATCGTCTCGAGTAGCTCAAGCACGCGATTTGCCTCGGGGAACGGGCGCGCCTCGAGGCGCTTTCCATCGTGGTTTATCGGCGGTATCACCCCGAATTGGGAGAGGATTGGTCTCGCATCACCAACGGTCACCGATCGACTCGCGTGGGAAAGACGGAGCAATCTGAGCATCGCTCGATGATCCGGATCGTCGGTGAACCCTGGTCCACCGTAGTATGCCACCCCCGCTGCGTCGAATGCCGCTTCTACCAGTGTGAGATATCGGCTACCTTCCTCGATGACGACCGCAATATCGCCTGGATCGTTGCGGGCAACCGTCTCGAGTAACAGGTCTGTGATGGCGGTGGTCGATTCGACCAGTTTGACCGATGGCAGGTCTCGATCCGTCTGTAGGAAAGGCGATATCGAGGTGTAATCCTCGGGCAGGATCGATCGTTGAAGGGTGGTCAGCTGTTGCTCACCGACGACGGCAATCTCGAGATCCTGATCGAGGTCGTACGCCGATAGCCGGCTTGCTCTCGTATCGACCGTTTGGATGCGGTCGACGACCTCTCGGATAGCTGCTGTATCGTACCGGTCGTATTCGAGGATAGCCGTGGGCGAGCCACAATGCTCCCAACACTGGAGTACTTCACCGATATTCGCCGCAAGTTGTTTCCATGACTGGTTGGTCTCACCGACGAGGTCAAGAAATGCCAGTCGGTCAGCTTTACCAGGACGATCGCCTACGACGAGCTGATCAGGTGTGACGGCGAAATATCCGGTTTGCGCACGGGTCAACCGCCGATTCAGTGCACGTCCGAAGGGGATGTCTGGGACGATCACCCGGTCGAACGACTGCACCTCCTCGTAGAGTTCTTCCAACGGTTTCGCCCGGCTGAGACTCACAGCCTCCATGAGTGGGCTTGATACGAAAAACCACCGCTAGCTCGACTGGCAATCGAGGTACCGATGTTGCAGTTGATTGAAATGGCACCACACATTCTCATGGAATGAGTGTTCACGGTCTGCGTTTGGAATATTCTCCATCGTTTGACCTGTGGTGATGACTGTAACCGATTGAGTTGGCACGATCGAGACGAGGTTCAATGAGCTCGCTGAGGGTGTGTCACCGATTGAGATTGGTGCGTAGTCCCGTTGAGGACTCACTCTTGCCAGCGGGGATGTGCATGCCCACCGAAGCGATCATCAGGATCCCATTTTTGCTTGAGGCGGTTCAACCGGTCTCGGTTGGGACCGAACCAAGCGTGTGTGGGTGGTTCGTCAGCATCCACAAAGTTGATCGAGCCTACCCGGCTTGCCATCGGTGCGAGCTTCGCTGCAGACTCAGCTACCCAGCTCTCATGTGCATCATCAGCCGTAGTATCTTCCCAGCGTGCCTCAATCAACACATGATGTCCGGGTTCCCGGTGAGCGTATGCCATCGCCTCCATCGGAGGTTCAACCTCTGCACCACCTCTTGGAGAGACGAAGACGGTCGCACCTGCAGCCGGTGCGGTGGTACCGATACCAACGATGGTCTCGATCGCCTGGTCATCGAGTGTTTCTAGATATCGACTTCGCAATGTCGTCCTCGCAAACGGTTCGCTCTCTCCAGCAGCGTTGAACGTAACATACGGCCTGGTGGTGATCGAATCGACGACCGGTGATGTCTCGTGTCGAAGCGACTCGAGTACCCGTTCGGACCCGCCAAATGGTTCGATTGCACAGACGATGATGATGGCGACACGAGACGACTCGACCTGGTCGAATAGGGGTGAGGTAGGTGGTAGATCGAAGATTCCAAACAGCGGTCGAAGCGTGTCGGGTCCATCGTCGACCAGCGTTCGATAGCCACGCATTGCCTGGTGGGCCTCTTGAAGGGGATAGACCAATGACCCTGCGAGGACGGTCTCGACGGGATGGACTTTGAAGGTGAATGAGGTGACGATTCCGAGCCCACCACCAGCGCCACGGAGCCCCCAGAACAGCTCCTCCTGTTCGGTCGGTGAGGCCGAGATGTGCTCCCCAGCAGCGGTCACCAGCTCCACCTCGAGGAGGTTGTCTACGGCGAGCCCGAAGGCACGACTCAGCCACCCCACCCCGCCACCGAGCGTGAGTCCGGCCACGCCGATATTTGGATCTTGTCCTCCGACCGCGGCGAGGCCATGCGGTGCTGTGGCGGCATCCACCTGTCCCCAGGTTACCCCACCACCGACTGTCACAGTCAATGCGGTTGGATCGACCGAGATAGCATCGAATCTAGCAAGGTCGATCATGACCGCGTCATCGACCACGGCTGGACCGCCCACGTGGTGGCCGCCCCCCTTCACCGAGATTCGATACCCGAACTCCGAAGCGAATTCGACGACTTGGATGACATCGCTGATGCTGACTGGTTGAACGATTATCGATGGGATTCGATCGATACGGGTGTTCCATACCCGACGTACGTCGTCGAACGCTGGGTCCGCTTGCTTGATGATGTGGCCTTCTAGTCGCGGCTCAAGCGCTTCGAATACGCGCTCCTCGGTCCCCTCCATCGGTACCGGCTAGGGTCGCAACTCGTTTGGCTGTTCTGCCCGTGAACGTTCCCACACCAACGGTGAAATCAGCATTGCATATTCTGATACCTTAAGTTCACCCAGGCTCGAAACTGGTGACAATGAGTGCGATCGAGACGCGATCCTTGACGAAACAATTCGGCTCTCTGACCGCGGTCGACTGCCTCGACCTCGATATTGACCGGGGCGAAATCTACGGGTTTCTCGGCCCGAACGGTGCCGGGAAGTCGACGACGATCAACATACTCCTCGATTTGACCCGACCCTCTGCTGGCGAAGCAAGGGTGCTCGGCCATGACTGTCAGACGGAATCAGAGGAGATACGCGAGCAGATCGGTGTCCTTCCGGAGGGATTCGACCTCTATGGTCGGCTCACCGGTCGACAACATCTCACCTTCGCCATCAAAGCAAAAGGCGCTGATGATACCATCGATCGACTGTTGACACAGGTGGGACTGAACGATGCAGATGCCGATCGTACCGTCGACGGCTACTCGAAGGGAATGCGCCAACGACTTGCCCTCGGCATGGCGATGGCGGGCGACCCAGAAGTCCTCGTCCTCGACGAACCATCCTCTGGTCTCGACCCAACGGGGATTCAGCAGGTGCAAGAGATCGTCAAACAGGAGGCCGAGCGTGGGACGGCTGTCTTTTTCTCGAGTCACATCCTCGGTGAGGTCGAGGCGGTCTGTGACCGGGTGGGAATCCTCAATCATGGTGAGCTGGTTGCGGAAGGATCCATCGACGAGCTCCGTCAACAGATCACCGGTGCAGACAAGCTCATCCTCTCCCTGGATGACGTCCCAGCAGAGGCTGTCGAATCGGTCTCGACTCTCGGTGGCATCGCTGGAGTTGAACAGGTGGACAGTCAGTTGTTGATCGATTGCTTCGACCCCCGAGCCAAGGTCCGTGCGATCGATGCAGTGACCTCGTTAGGTGCCACCGTCGTTGATATCCGGGTCAAAGATCGATCACTGTCGGACGTATTCACGGCTATGACCACCGTGGAGGATGATTCCGGTGCATAGAACACCGGTGATTGTCTGGAAGGACTACCTCGACGCCAGTCGTTCACTCCTTCTTTGGGCGGTGATTGGGGCGTTGACGCTCCTCGTCGCGATACTGTACTTCGTCATCTTCTGGGTCGGTTCAGACCCGACGGCGTTGGATATCATCGGTCCAGCATCGGCCCTTATGCAGTTGATCGTCCCGCTGCTCGGCCTAATTATTGGCTACCGATCGATTGTAAGCGAGCGGAAATCAGGGAGCATCAAGGTGCTCCTGTCACTTCCACCCTCTCGTGCAGAGGTCGTCTTTGGCAAGTTCATCGGCCGTTCGTTGGTCTTGGCGACTGCCATCGCCGCATCGTTCCTCATGTTCCTGATCCTCTCAATCATCCTCTTTCAGGAGGTGTTGCTGGTCGACTTCGTCTCTTTGGCAGTCGCCACGGCCATCGTTGGATTCGCCTTCGTCGGTATCGCAGTCGGTGTCTCTGCTCTCGTGAATACGCGAGGGCAAGCGATGGCGGGTGTCATCGGACTCTACTTCGTCTTCCTCCTGCTCTGGGATCTCATCACCGCTGGCATCCACCGGGTGGTCATGGGGGAGCTCCCGGATGGACCCTTCGGCCAGTATGAGGCATGGTACGTTTTCCTTCAATGGCTCAATCCGATTGAGGCGTTTTCTGTAATCAGTGATACCCTCCTCGATGAGAGCTTCGGTGCGTTCACGATCCCATTATTCGCACCTCAGGAGATCAGCAACACCGAGCAGATTGTCATCGGAGATGTTCCCTGGTACCTCAGTGAACCGATGGCTGTCGTCATCCTTCTCGCCTGGGCCGTGATCCCGGTCGCAATTGGTTGGTATCGGTTCGACCGAGTCGATCTCGGCTAATTTGAAGGGTCACATTGGGTGCTGGTGTCCGAGCCGTTCGCCGATTATCCCCGGGACGGGAGTGAGACATTCTTTGCACTTCCAGGTCCTTGAGCGAGCACCATCATCGACCAATAGGTCCTGGCGGTATCTGAGCGTCGCACCACAGACGCAACGGTACTCGGTATCGGCCATGCAGATCTCCGTCATGGGTATTCATGGATTCCTCAAAAATAAGGGGGCTCATCTGCCATGGGTCGATGTTGTAGACGCCCACTGTGGTGGGTTGTCCATGTTCGCCTCGATGCATCGTCGGTCGTTACCGCACACGATGCTCTCAACGAGGCTTGAGATACGGCTGCGACTTCGGTTATCTGAACATGTGGCTGTGGCTCATCTCGTCTGGAAGATGACTGCCTCATCGCCAGGTTCGCCACGATTTTGGTCGATATGTCTACCGATCGATGCACAGCTGAGGCATGCGGCTACGGTATCCTTGTTGGCCCCGAAGACACGGACGAAGTCATGCGACACAAATCCATCGCATGATTGACATCTTGGCATGGGTGGTTCTCTCCATACAAGGATTCCCCGTTATAGTGGTAAGTCAGACAGTAACTTCCAGGCACAGGGTAATGACCGATAGTATTATTACCGTCCAGGGAAGGTCCTTGCGCTGTTCCCACTCACGGAGAATGGCGGTTCCGGTTTATTGAGGACACGCTTGAATAATTTCCTATGTACGATTCGATTCTTGTCGGAACTGATGGAAGTCCCTCAGCGAATCGGGCGATTGTCCATGCATTAGAGCTTGCAGAGCATTATGATGCGACGCTACACGGAATTTACGTTGTCGACCTTCAGCGCTTTCCAGAACCGGCCTTGAGCAGTGCTGAATTATCGACGTTGGAGTCTGAGGACTATGGTCAGGAACTACTCGAAGAGATTGTGCGACGAGCGGAGGATCTCGATGTTGAGTTTGTCGGTGAGTGTTGTCATGGACTCCCACATGAGGAGATCATCAGCTATGCAGATGAGATCGATGCAGACCTTGTCGTCCTTGGCTTTCAGGGACATTCGCATCGCCGAGGGGAGACCATCGGATCCGTCACAGAACGGGTGGTTCGATACTGTGGAAGACCGGTGTTGATCATCTGAATCGTATCGTTGATCACCGTGCTTTCGATACATTGAGGTCGCCGCTATCACTCCATCGTCATCAACAGGTTCCCCACCATCTGGGGTCATGATTCCATCAGCTCGGTTTATCAAGCTACTTTACCGACCGTATCTCAACCAGAGGTATGACCAACGACGGGCGTGTCGCGATCCTCGGCGGCACGTTCACCCCTATCCACAACGGCCACCGGGCTCTGCTACACAAGGCGTTTCAAACCGCCAGTCAGCAAGGAAATGGTCACGTTGTCGTCGGATTGACCTCGACGGAACTGGCACACAGCACCCGCAGTGAGACGTTGGGGGAAGGGACACTCGGGACGTTTGAGGAACGAATGGAGACCCTCGAAGAGGAGATAGCGCGGATTGCGCTTGCCTACCCAGCCACGTTCGAGATCATCGAACTATCCGATTCACATGGCCCGGCCGCGACCAGGGATGACCTCCACGCACTCGTGGTGTCTCCAGAGGCAGCTGCCCAACGGCGGGCCCATGAGATCAACACCATGCGCTTGGAGGCTGGTCTCGACCCTCTTGAGATTCACACACCACCGTTCATCGTGGCAGAGGATGGACTTCGAATTAGCAGTACCAGGATTCGAAACGGAGAGATCGATGAACATGGTCGGATTCTAAAAGATTAGCCAACCGTGGTATTGAGGTAGGTTAAAGGTAACACCTCGTTCCCAATTCCAGTGAATGGGCGGTTGAGGATTTGTCCTTACACGATGAATCCATAGGTGTACCATGAGTAAGACTCCAGAACCAATGATTGGCTTCGAGCAGATGCTTGAGCGCTTTGGCAGACAGATCGAGGAGACCATGCAACGGTGGGAACACATGCCCGGCCTTGAGATGTGGGGTGGTGACGTCGGAGCTATACAAGTCGACCTCACTCGAAACGATGAAGCCTACATCTTGACCGCAGATGTCCCAGGGTTCGATCGCGACGAGGTGTCGATCAACATCGATAACCGGACGCTACACATCACCGCTGATATCGATGAGATGGAAACCGAAGAGGGATTAGACTCGCTTCGGCGCGAGCGCGTCCATCGATCGATGTCCCGGATGATCCACCTCCCTGAGCAGGTGGACGCAGATGGTGCCACAGCGACACTGCGAAACGGTGTCTTGACGGTGACGCTTCCACGAAGCGAATCTCCGTCGGGTATCGAGATCGACATCGAATAGCCCCAGATCAAGACGCTCCAGTTGATGGTCGAACCGACACGGTATCGGTCGACAGCCCGGACAAACGGATCAACTCCAACTTCAATTCCATGATTCCCTCCGAACGTGACTCAGCGCGGATACCACCGATTCGGAAGGTACCGCTCTCACGGTCCGAGAGCATGGGCAAGGCCTTTTCAGCGGGCAATCGATTTTTCTGATATGGTGTCCCTCCCCGAATGAACATCCACTACCACGAGCATGCTCGGGTGCTTGACCTCAGACAGCGGTTGAAGGAATATGCCGAAAGCATCGCTCTTGGATTTGATCGATGGAAGGAGGATCGCATCTCCGGCCCCGGCCTCTACATCGCTATCATCGTAGGCCCCTCATTCGACTCATACGCAGATGCGATGGGTGCCAACCGATGGCCGGAGGACGCACCACGGGATATCTTCGCTGATCCAGACGGTTTTTTCGAGGCCTTGGAAGCGACGGCGTATACGATGGATGGGGCGTTGGTCGTCTCGGTCGATGGGATTGCGATGTCACAGATGGTGCGATTCCGAGACGTGGATTCGACCGTCAAGCTTCAATACGCCGACTGGATGGGTTCACGTCACATGAGCGCGCTCGATGTGTCCACAAGGGAGGATGCCGTCGCAACGATCACACTCAGTGCGGAGTCGGGTCGGGTGACCATATTCGAGGATGGTCACTACGAATCGATCGAACGAAGCCACCTCGGCGAACCCTATCGGATCCCCGAATAATACGAGCTCCTCAGTAGCGGTCGAAGAATCGGTCTTGAACCTTGACGAACAGTCCCATGAGCGCGGCGAAGACCACCGCTGCAGTGAATATCTGGAGCCAGTGTATCGGCTGTAGTGCCTCGACGCCAAAGAGCAACTGCCCGGTTGCGGTATACAGGACCAGCAGTTGGAGGGTCACTGCGATGGCGATGGCAAGGATCAGCCATCGGTTGGTGAAGAACTTGAGGCCGTAGCGATGTCTAATCGCCTGAATACGGACGATCTCCATCACAACAAACCCGGTAAAGACCATGGTCTGTGCCAGCTCACGACTGGTTTCATACGGCAGGTCAACGTCGAGGATTGTCCCTGATACGTCCATGACCGGCACTAATTGTCCCGTGTGATTGAGGGTAAAAATGGGCAACAAACAGATGGTCATGAAGATGGCGATACCAACGACCGAGGCGATGATTCGTGGGGTGATCACACCCTCGCCCCGCGGCCGTGGTGGACGGTCCATGATATCATCAGCTGCCGGGTCTACTCCCATCGTCAACGCTGGTATCCCATCGGTCACGACGTTTATCCAGAGGATCTGAATCGGGGTGATAACCAATCCGAGACCAGCCATCGTCCCGGTGAAGATCATCGTCACTTCACCACCGTTACCTGAGAGGAGGTAGTTGACAAACTTCCGGACGTTATCGAAGATACGCCGACCACCATGGACGGCATCTCGGATTGAGGCGAAATTATCATCGAGCAATATGATGTCAGATGCCTGTTCTGTGACATCGGTTCCCCGGATTCCCATAGCTACCCCAACATCTGCGTTTTTCACTGCCGGTGCGTCGTTCACACCATCACCGGTCATCGCCACGATGTGGCCCTTTTCCTGCAATGTCTGGAGAATCTTCGTCTTATGCTCAGGGGAGGTCCTGGCGAAGACATTGACTTCATCAACGATCTGCCCGACGGTGTCTGCCTCCATGTCGTCAAGTTCACTACCGGTGATGACCCTCGACGAGTCGATACCGATCTCGCTCGCGATGGCGCTGGCGGTGGTGGCGTTGTCGCCTGTGATCATGATCACGCGGATACCAGCCGATTGACAGGCGGCGATTGCCGCTGGGACCTCTGGCCGGGGTGGATCAAGCATGCCTTGGATTCCAAGGAAGGTCAGATCTTCCTCGAGATCTTCAGCAGGTATCTGCGGTGGCTCTGGTCGAAAGGCGAAACCCATCACCCGCAGGGCATCCGCTGCGAATGATTTGACTGTCTCTTCGATCACGGCTCGGCGAGCATCGGTGAGTTCGATGACTGATCCATCGACCACCTCCCACCGGCATCGTTCGAGCACCGTCTCAGGAGCGCCCTTCGTGTACGCGACGCGATCTCCGTTTGGCGTCTCGTGGACGGTTGTCATCCGTTTCCTTGCGGAGGTGAAATCTGCAGTCTCGATCCGTGGGTACTCCCGTCTCAGTTCGTCTGGTTCGTGCCCAGCTTTCCGTGCAGCGACGAAAAGGGCGATCTCGGTCGGATCTCCAAGGTACATCCGCTCTGCAGCTTCGTTCTGTGAGACCTCCCGCCGCCCAAACTCAGCGTCGTTACAAAGGAGTGCACAACGAAAGAGCTCCTCGATTCGACTGATGTCGACCGGCTCACCATCTACGTCGAGAATTTCACCATCGGAACCGTATCCGGTACCAGTTATTGAGAAGGTATCTCCATCGGCGACGACCCTCGTGACCGTCATCTCTTCTTCGGTGAGTGTCCCGGTTTTGTCTGTGCAGATGATGTCGACCGAACCGAGTGCCTCGACGATTGGCAGCCGTCTGACGAGGGCATTGTTGTCGGCCATTCGCCTGGCACCAAGGGCGAGTGAGAGGGTGACGACCGCAGGCAGTCCCTCAGGGACGGCCGACACCGCGATACCGACTGCAGTCAGGAAGACATCAACCGGTGGTGTGTCCCCGATGAGCAGCTCGGTAACCGCGATACTGGCGACGATCACCAGGACACCGATTGCGATCAACTTCCCCAACCGGTCCATCTCGTGTTGGAACGGGGTCTCACGATCGGGTGCCTCCTCAAGCGCCTGTGCGATGCTACCGATCTCAGTCTGCTGACCGGTCTCGACGACAACAGCTCGACCTGTCCCTCGCTCGATGAGCGTATCCTTGAACAGCATGTTCGTCCGCTCAGCGAGTGGGATTCCTGGATCGACCGAGGCAATTGACTTCGAGATCCCAACACTCTCACCAGTGAGCACAGACTCGTTGACCCGGAGGTTCGACTCCATGAATATTCGAGAGTCAGCCGGTATCACATCACCAGCACCGACGAAGATGATATCCCCCGGAACGAGCCTGGTGGCATCGATTTCGGTGCGCTCGCCGTCACGGAGCACTGTGGCGGTCTTGGTCGCCATATCAGCAAGTGCCTGGATGCTCTGCTCGGCTCGGTAATCCTGGAGGAACCCGAAGAGGGTGATGAAGATGACGATGCCGATGATCACCCCAGCGTCGAGCCGATGCCCGACTGCCGCCATGATTCCAGCGGCGACGATGAGGACCCAGATGATCGCCGAGGTGTACTGTTCGAGGAAGATGCGCCATAGTGGCGTACCCTTGCTGATCTCGATCTCGTTGGGACCGTATTGCTCGAGGCGCTTGGACACCTCTTGTCGTGTTAAGCCATCCTCACCGGTGTTGAGTCGGTCGTATACCGCATCCAACTCGATACTATACCACGGTGGACGGTCGGACCGCTGTTCCTCTTCAGTCATCGGCCTCGGGTCACCTCACAGGGACCGTTCGGCAGCTGTCGCCAAGGCATACCGCTGGTGTCGGCTCCCATTCTCTCATTGGATGAGTAACACTGCGAGCTATACCAACCACCGGGCTGTGCAGTACCCATTGGGAGAGCAGCTGGACAGTGATGCGGGGATGCACTCTGCTCAATCCTTGTTCGTGATACCCTTTGGAACGGGAACCACGGCTGAGATTGCTCCAACGGGTTCACGATGTTCTCATCGGAGAGGTGACACGCGGCTGTGATGAATCGAGGG
>SKSH01000198.1 GCA_007118075.1 Halobacteriales archaeon | reverse complement strand
TCTCCACCACGGGCTGAAGCGGAGACGAGGCCACGGTCGAGCGTAGACGCCGCACCATCAGCCTCTACAAGGACCGTTCGATCATCCACATACTCACTCGTCCGGATGACCATGGCCCGGTCACTCTCGAAGGTGAGCGCCGGATCACCACGTCCACGGATGAGTTCTCGGTGACCGCCGATCTCGATGCTGGCGGTGATCTCAGCTGTATCGTCACGGCAGGCAGCGATGAACGATTCGTCGAACTCAGCTGGTACCACATCGGCCTCGATTGCGACGATGCAGTCGCCAGCTTTGGTGAGGTAATCGTCACTGGTCACCTCAAGCGTACTCTGGTGGGTGGCCGTGACGTTCGGATGGCCGCTCGCGGTGATGACCTGTTCCATCGACCGACCCGTAACCGGTTTCATCGTAAAGCCATGTTGACTGACCCTCGTGGAAACGACATTCAGCTGCGTTAACGCTTCACACGCCCAGAATCGCTAAAATACGCCTCAAATAGTCGGTAGTTTTAAGGCCATAGTGGCGCAACCAACGGCTATCGGATTCGGTTCCGTTCGGAGGTACCGCACGACGACCAGCATGATTGTCCGAATATATCGACCAACCGCTGGCACTTTTTCCGTGACCGCCGGGTCACTATCCATCCGACGGCAGAACCGACCGACAGATCAACTATGGTAGAAGTAACCGATTACATCACCGTATCAGACGAGACACTTGACGACGATTCCAAGGGTGAGCTTATCAAGCTCGCCGGGAAGCTTCGTGATCGAAGGAATGAACTGAACCAGCTTGCTGCAGAACGAGCCTCGAACCGAGACGAACTCAACGGCAAGACGCGAGAGAAGGTCGACGAGGCGCAAAATCATCGAGAGCGCCGAGACGAGCTTAACACGTTGGTTCAGGCACACAAGGAACAGCGAAACAAGCTCAACGAGAAGGCGAACGAACTGTTCGACAAGGTCGAGGAGCTCAAATCTGACCTCGAACTCGACGAAGGTGACGACCTCGAATCGCTGAATGAGGACATCAAGCAGCTTGAGTTCAAGCAGCAGACCTCAGTCCTTAGCTCTGAAGATGAGCGCGAGCTCATCGACAAGATCGAGGACAAGCGTGAGGAGTACCGCCAGCGCAAGCAGAAGCTGGAAGATACCGGCGAGATCGACGAGTATCTCGAACGAGCCGAACAGGTGCGCAATGAGGCAAGCAAGCACCACGACAAGGTGACGACCCTGGCCGACGAGGCACAACAGCACCACAACGAGATGATCAGTGCCTACCGGGCTGCAGACGACATCCGTGACGATGCCGATGACATGCACGAGCTGTTCGTCGAAGCCCAGGAGGCTGCCGACCACCACCACGAGGAGTTCGTCCGTGTCCAAAAACGGCTTCGCGAGATGGACAAGGAGGAGGAAGCCGAACGGCGGGCCGAACGCGACGAGGAACGCGAGAAGGCTCGCGAAGAGGCAGAGGAGATCTACCAGAAGTTCAAAGAGGGCGAGACGTTGGACACCGAGGATCTGATGAAGCTGCAGAAGACGGGACTGTTGTAGGACGATACCGACCCGGCGGACCTCATGCTTTTTGACTGGACGTTGATTCCTTAGAGCATGGCGTCTCGATCGATGCTCCCCTGGCGTGTTATCTTCGTAGGACAGTTGTTGGTGATGCTCATCATCTTCGCCATCGGGGTGGCCGCGGCATACGCTGCGTTCGTCTGGTACCCCGAAGCGATGGTCGAACTGGTCGGTATGATCTTGCTGTTGATCGTGGCGATCTTCGCGTTACGGGTCGGTGGATCGATCGCTGGTCGGATCTTTCCTGCCTATAATGTAGCGGAGGTTGCCGTCGAGGGACCCATCACTCGCAATGGCGGTCGCATGGCACCCTCTGCACCAGGTGTACCCAACGCAGATCAGATCGTCGAACAGATCGAGCTGGCAAATATGGATCCGGCGGTCGAAGGGTTGTTGCTCAAGTTGAACACACCTGGTGGACAGGTGGTCCCCAGCGACGATATCCGAGCAGCCGCCGAGCGCTTTGACGGCCCAACGATCGCGTACACGACCGATATCTGTGCAAGCGGGGGCTACTGGATCGCCAGTGGCTGTGACGAGCTCTGGGCACGCGATGCGAGTATCGTCGGTAGCATCGGAGTTCGAGGCTCGAGGCTCAACGTGAGTGAGCTCGCTGATCGCTTGGGTATCTCCCATGAGCAATTCACCGCTGGACGGTTCAAGGACGCCGGTTCGCCGTTCAAGGAACTCGAAGATGCTGAACGCGAGTACCTCCAGGGACTCGTCGATGATCATTATGATCGGTTCATCGAGCGGGTGACCGAGGGGCGCGAGCTGGATGATGATGCGGTCCGCGACACCGAGGCGCGTGTCTTCCTCGGGGAGGAGGCACACGAGCTCGGCCTCGTCGACGAGTTGGGAGATACCGAGGCCGTCAGCGATGCCATGGCTGATCGACTGGACCTCGACGCGATCCGGGTTCAGGTGTTCGAACCGCAGATGCCGTTCGCGGAGCGCTTCCGGTTTGGTGTCGAACGGGTAGCATATGCCGCAGGGGCTGGGATCGCATCGAGGATCATCGGCGATGAGGTTCTGCTACCCGATCGACCCTAGCGGGTAGGCTTTTTGTACACTCGACGACTGGTAGCAACCGTGACTACCCTGGTCCTCTGTGTCGACCGCACCGATGAGGTGGGACAGCTCACCGAGAGCGTCTCGCCCGTCATCGGTGCGGAGGCAATCAGATCGCTGGTCCTCGATATCGGCATCGCCGATCCGGAGGTCTCAGCGGTCAACGCACTCCTCGCGACACTGCGGGTGACCAGGGACCTCGAGGACGAGGGTGAACGCGTGTTACCGGTGGTGGTATCGGGGTCGCACGAGTCGATGGTGAACGCCGATCGGTCCATCGCAGAACAGCTCGACGAACTCGCCATCGAATACGATCCTGAATCGGCAGTGCTCGTCCTCGATAGTGCCCAGGACGAACGGGTCATCCCGATCGTCGAGAGCCGATTCCGGGTGGATTCGGTCGACCGGGTCATCGTCCGGCAAGCCCGCGACCTTGAATCGACCTACTACCTGCTCAAGCAGTTCCTCGCCGACGAGGAGCTCAGGCAAACGGTGCTGGTACCGATCGGGATCACCTTGCTGGTCTTTCCAGCCCTGACCTTACTGGCTGGAACCGCCATCGCGTTCGCGACGATCACGGCGGTTATCGGTATCTTCCTCATCTACATGGGTGCCGGATTCAAGGACTATCTTTCTCAAACCGGCATCTGGTTTCGGCGGTCGCTTTACTCAGGGCAGGTATCGATCGTCACGTATGCCGTCGCCCTCGGGTTGTTGATCGTGGGCATCGTCGCCGGGGTGCTCGGTGTCTCGGATTTACAGGCCCAAGAGGGGGCCTTGATGCTCTCGATGCAGTTCGCATACGATAGTGTCCTTTGGGCCGTTGCTGCCGGTATCGTGGCTACAACCGGTAGGTTGCTCGATCTGATCATCCAAGAAGAGCGCATCAGACTCACCTACCTCAACCTCCCGTTCGTCGTCCTCGGGGTCGGTCTCGTCCTCCGCGGATTTTCCGGCTTTCTTCTAGCTGATTCCGGACTCCTCGGCCCGGTGATGACACCGACGGTTGATTACGGTGTCCTCAGCCTCGATTCGGTTGAACTCGGTGCTGGTGAGTTCCTCGTCGTCCATGTCATCGCTGCGATCATGATCACCCTCGTCGGTGTCAGGGTCGCGAGCTACCTCGGGGGATTGGCCATCTGGACCGAGGAGGTCTCTAACCAGGAGGTCGGCTGAGCGGGATGGGTCGCCGCTTTGCTGCGCTGTACTCCGGTGGAAAGGATTCCTATCTCGCGCTGGCATTGGCCAGGGAGGCTGACATCGAGGTCAGTCCAATGGTCACGGTAGATGCCCCCGATGGATCGTACCTGTATCATGTCCCAGCCACGCAAGCGGCTGCAGCAGCCGCTACAGCTCTCGACATCACCCACAAGTCGCTGACCGTCGATGGACCGATCACCGATGCCGGGAGTGAGGTGGCAGCACGCCATGAGATCGCCCCGGTGTCCCGTTGGCTCGAGGGACAGGCAGTCGACCTCGACGGGCTCATCTCCGGTGTCGTCGCGAGCCGGTACCAGTATGAGCTACTCGAGGACATCTGTGATACCTTTGGGCTCGAATTATGCACTCCACTTTGGGGCTGGGACGGCCTCGAGGTGCTCGACGCGGTACTCGAGCGTGATCTCGCTGTCGACATGGTAGCGGTTGCCGCTGACGGCTTGGACGAATCCTGGTTGGGGCGGCGTCTCGATGCAGATGCCGTCGAATCTCTCTCCGAGCTCGCCATGGCCCATGGCTTTCATCCTGCCGGTGAAGGCGGTGAGTTCGAGACACTCGTGGTCGATGCCCCAGCGTTCAACGCACCGATCGTGTACGATGCCACCTCCGTCTGGGAGGGCAACCGGGGCCACCTCGCCTTGTCATCACTCGGGCTCGGTGCTCGACCCTCTGAGTAATGGTATAGGACGCAGTTCTAACGGTCGTCTTCGCCGGTAATTTTCGAGTGAGCACCGACTCGAGCATGCTGCAAGGTCACCCCAGAGACAGTCGACTCTTCATCGATGATTGACGATCGCAATCTCGACGCAGAGATGCTACACTCATCGAAGACGATGGTTCGCTCGAGGTGTGTATCGTGCACCGTTGCACCAGATCCGATCCATACAGTCTCTCCGATGGTCGAATCGGTCACCTCAGCATCATCGGCGATGAAGCGATCGCCATCGAGCGACCATTCCACGGCATCGAGGTAGGTCTCGGGGGTGCCGATGTCGAACCAGGTGCCATCGAATGTGAAGGCCTCGACCGGCTGTTGGTCATGGAGCCACTGGATGAACCAACCGGGTTCATCCGGATTGTTATCGTCCTCCAGATACTCCTCAAAGTGGGCGACCGTCGCACCGGGGAAGGCGTAACATGCGATCGAGACGAGGGTTGA
>SKSH01000152.1 GCA_007118075.1 Halobacteriales archaeon | reverse complement strand
TCTCAAGTGTCGGGCTGAACACCGCATTCCGCACCGGCGTCCAGAAGATACTCTGGTGGCGAAAGGGGGCGAGATATTCGCTGGCTACCACCTCACACCGGCGGCGGGCATCGTCGGTCAGGCCGATGGGGACATCCACGAGGGCGAGGCGACAGTCAGGGTGGGCTCGCCAGGCTGAAGCGATGGACGGGTAGAGGTCGAGATCATAGCCACCATCTGCATCAAGGCCGACACCGACCCAGCCGGAGCCGGACCAATCAAGACCCATGTAGGCCGACATACCGCACCTTCAGCCGGTGATGAATTAGTCGTTATCCCCCGAACGCAGTGGTGAAGCCACGGTCGAAATCGGCAAGGAGATCGTCAAGATCCTCAATACCCACCGAAACACGGACGAACGTATCGCTGATACCTCGTTCACGCCGGATCGCTGGATCGATCGATTCGTGAGTCATGTTCGCCGGAAGCTCGATGAGGCTCTCCACTCCACCGAGACTGACTGCCAGGGCGAATACCTCGAGGCTTTCGAGGAAGGTCCTGGCCTGCTTCGGGGTGCCATCGAGCTCGAACGAGAGCATCGCACCGAATCCCGACATCTGACGGGCAGCAAGTTCGTGTTGTGGATGACTTTCGAGACCGGGATAGTACACTGATGTGACGCGATCATGATCATCGAGGTACGCTGCCAGTGCAGCAGCATTCGATGCCTGGCGTTGTACCCGGCTCTCGAGTGTCTTGATCCCTCGGAGCACGAGATATGCATCGAACGGTGGCATCACGTTGCCTAGCGCGATCCGTTGGAGGAACCGCATCTCCTCTGTGATAGCGGGATCATCCGTGACGACGACACCGCCGAGCCCGTCACTGTGACCGTTGAGATACTTCGTCGTGGAGTGGATGACGATGTCGGCTCCAAGTTCGAGCGGTCGTTGTTGTACCGGACTCGCGAAGGTGTTGTCCACGGCAAGCGGGACACCCCATTCTGTGGCGAGCTCAGCGATCGCCTCGATATCGCAGAGATGCATCAGCGGATTGGTGGGCGTCTCCATCAACACCAGTGCGGTCTGTTCACTCATCGCTGCGGCGACGTTATCGGTTTCTCTTGCATCGACGAAATTGACGGACATCCCGAGGCGTTCCTCTGCAAGCGCTGACAAAAGCTTCAGTGATCCTCCATACAGATCATCGAACGCAACGATCTCGTCACCAGGCCGTGCCGTGGCCAAGACTGTCGTCAATACGGCCGCAGTCCCCGAGGAGACGGCAAAGCCATCCGTACCACCGGCCAAGGACGCCATCCGTTCCTCGAGTAACTGTCTGGTCGGATTGCCAAGCCGTGTGTACAAGAAATCACCAGCACCTGGATCGAGGTCCATCAACGAAGTGTCGGTTGGCACCTCATCTAGCTCGTAGGTACTCGAGAGATGAATCGGGGAGACGACATCCCCAACGTTGACGCCCTCGCGTGCCTCTCGTTCGTCGGCGTGGATAGATCGCGTCGAAAACCCGGAGTCTTCGGCTGGGTCCATACAGGAGACTTGAAAGCACGCAAGGCTAATCATTTCGGTTAGTTGATAATAATCAGCCGGAGAATATGCGTGGTGGGAATATCACAACTCGTCGAATGGGAGATGGTCGGCCTGGATCGAGTCCTCGTTGACCGCTACGTCATCGACCACATAGAACCGGATATCCTGCTCCTGTGCAGTCATAACCGGGAAGTCGTAGTGGGTTGCCCGGTATCCCATCTCGCCACCGGATTGGTGGTGTTTCTCGACAAACTCCCGATGAAGTTCGAGCCGCTCCTCGACTCGTTCCCGTGACCGTTCCGATAGGCCAGCCAACCGTTCCTCAAGGCTAGCGATCAACGTTGGGTCCGAATCAACCCCTACCGAGTTTCGAGCCGCGAGCATCGCCGCCAGTTGGGTCGTTCCGGTTCCACTGAACGGATCGAGTACCGTATCGCCGTAGATCGAGAACATATTGATAAGCCGGTAGGGGATCTCGAGTGGGAATGCGGCAGATCGTTCTCGGCCCTCGACAGTAGGGAGCGACTGATCGGTTCCGATAACATCCGACCAAATGTCAGAGAACCAGCTGTTTCGTTCCTCCCAGAAGAACGCTGAAGCATATCTCGAGGAGTCTCCAGCAGGGAACGGTCTGGTCTTCTTGCCTCGGCGAAATACGAGGAGATGTTCGTGTTCGAGGGTAGGATACGCGTTCGACGGGAGCATCCCTGAACCCATGAACTTCGTCGCTGCATTCGTGGGTTTGTGCCAGAGGATACCAGGGAGCGACACGAACCCACGATCGTGAAGCGCGCTGATGATGCGAGCATGATTCGGGTACAGCCGAAACTCATCAGCAACGGTCCGGGTGGCATCACCGATGTTGATGCAGACGATGCCCCCATCGACGACGACGCGGGCGAGTTCGTCCCAAGCAGCATCTAGTATCCGGTGCATCCGTTCGAACGCAAGATTGCCGTCTCCCTGTTCGATCGCGGTTGCCACCTGCGCATCCATCCCGGCGAAGACCTCGTCCCACATCGCAACCATCGGATATGGTGGTGAGGTGACCACCAGCTCGATACTCGAGGAATCAATCATCGAGAGGGCTCTCGCATCACCATGAATCAGCCGATGAGTCGTTCGCTGAGGCACCTTGTTGCCAAGAGACACCCACCCACCTTGGGTGTTAATGTCGAGTGGCGAGGAGACATCGCAACGACAAGACCTTTCACCGACCGTCCTTACGACCGACATGGAACACGCTGCGAAGGAGTTCTTCGACGAACTTGCTGAACTCTACGATCCTGCTCATCGTGAACGGGACATCGGTGATGAGAGCTTCTATCGTGAGCTTGCGATGAATGCTGATGGCCCAGTCCTTGAGGTGGGCTGTGGTACAGGGAGAATCTACCTCGAATTGCTCAGTGCTGGGGTCGATGCTGATGGATTCGATATCTCAGAGGGGATGTTGCAGGTACTCGAGGATAAGGCAACAGAACGTGAGCTCGATGCGTTCGTCTGGCGAGATGACATGCGTGAGTTCGAGGTGGCCAGGGAATACGACCTCGTCATCATGCCCTTCAGGACATTCCTCCACAACCTCAGTGTCGAAGATCAACTGGCGACGCTCGAACGCTGTCGCGAGGCGCTCCGTCCTGGAGGGAGACTCGCGCTCAACGTCTTCACCCCCAACTTCGAGACCATCTGCGAAACATACGGCAAACCAGATACCTGGACGTTCATCCACCAGGGAGAGGAGTACCAGGTGACCGATGTCACCGATTTCGTCGACGAGGTAGAGCAAATCACCGCTTCAACCCGAAGAATCACACGGGATGGACGAACGGTTTCGAAGGCCACGTTCGAACTCTCGCTGTTGTCACGTCGAGAGTTCGAGCTGCTCTTGCGCACTTCTGGATGGAGTGACTGGACGTTCTACGGAGGGTTCAGTGGAGACGAACTCGAGACGGCCGGCCAAGAGATGGTCCTCATCGCCGAACGATGAAGGGAGACGTCAGTCAGGCGACAGCGCGGCCGATCAGATAACCGGTGATACTGATTGCGGCTCCAAGAACGAACCCGATGGTCGGCACCTCTGCCCAGATCACCTGACCGCTGATCGATGCCAGGAAGCCAACACTCTCGATGAGCAGCACCCAAAAGAGCAGGAGAAACCCCACGCTCACGAGATCAAGCGCGAGTCGGTCGCGCTGTAATCGACCAAGGATGCTACGAACCTCCATTGTCATTGGTTATTATTACCAATGTATTTAGTAATGCGGTCGCTGAAATCTGCGTTGAAGTCTTCAATTTGCAACGAATGCGTTTGCTCTCGAACCAATCGATTATCAAACAATCTCGTTGGTATGGTAGTGAGTTCGGCTGTCGGTCGTATGCTATTCTCGCTTAGATCCCCCCAAATCTTGTGTCAAGTGATGCTGCTCGATCAATACAGAAGATGAAGGATTCAGTCTCAAGGGACAACCAATCGAAGCTGTTCCGATAGAAATCGATTCGATCGGATGAACGTCCAACCTCCAACCACTGCCGACAGATAGAGGAAGGTGGCAAGGATGGCGGCAACTGTCGACCAATTGGAGTCGAAGGTACCGACGATGTACCCGAAAATCATGAGCGGTGCCACCCACATCACGAGCAAGATACCGATGAACGATGGGACTCCGATGAGCAACAATGGGATGATAATCGTTCGAGGCTGCTGAATCGGTTCCCCTGGGATCAACTGACTCACCCAACGAAGTAACCGAGAGAATCTGAGGAACGCCTCATCGCTTGAATCCCGAATCGTTGAACCTCGTTGCGATGAGGTTGGTCGATACATACCGAACCGATGTGCAATCCTCATCGTGGTAGAGAGGATCGAATACATCAGGCGCATCCAAACGACGGTCACCACACCGATCAACAGCAAGCTTGTGATGGTGAAGGTGATGTACTGGGTGAAGACCGCCAGACCATCCGGCATGGAAGCCAATGACACCGATTTCGGACATAACCATTATGCAAGCGAAAACGCTGCTTGCAGTGAGGGCACACTGAACATGCTTTCATCCAGTGTTAATTACGAAGTCGAGGGCATCACGGTCATTCGGTGAGCCCACCGGCAGCAAGCTGTCGTGTGTGGCCGTCTTCGGCCGTTCTGATCGGTGCGGTACTGACCCAGAGTACCGCACCAAGCACACCGAAGACAACACCCGCGAGTGCGATCACAGTGACCGCGCCGAGGCGTGGGGCCACAACAAATCCAATGGCGTGTACCATTGCACCAGCGAGTGAGATTGTCATGGAGATGCCAGAGAGAACCGTCGCCCGGCCCACGTCGTCAATACGGTCGTTGAGATACTGGTTCCGAATTGGAGCCGTGAGGGCATCAAGCGACCTGGCGAGGAAAAACACAAGCAGAATCATCACCGGGGCTACGAACACCACAGCGTAGAGGCCGATGACCGTCGGCACGAAAAGTAAGAACACCGGTCGGACGCCAAATTGGTCGTAGACCGACCCTGC
>SKSH01000134.1 GCA_007118075.1 Halobacteriales archaeon | reverse complement strand
GTGTCTTCGAAGCTCCAGTGCTGTTGTTCTGTGAGAACAATCACTGGGCGATCAGTGTCCCGGAGACGAGACAGACCGCCGCAGCCACGATCGCACAGAAGGCGATTGCATACGGGTTCGATGGCAGCCGCGTCGATGGGACCGACCCATTGGCTGTAGCCGAGATGGTCACCGAAGCGATGGCATCGGTTCGAACGGGTGAACCGTACCTCCTCGAGAGCCTCACCTATCGACACGGGGCACACACGACCGCAGACGATCCAGACCGCTATCGGGACGACTCATCCGTCCCAGAATGGCGACTTCGCGATCCACTCGATAGATTTGAGACCGCACTGACTGAGGTTGGATTGCTCGACACCGAGACGGTCGATGCGATTGCAGAGGCGGCCAGCGATGAGTTCTCCCAAGCGAGGCTGGTGGCAGAAGCCGTCGAGGCAGAACCACCAGCAGCCATCGCCGAGTACGTCTTCGAGGAGGCATCCCATCGACTGGCCGATCACTTGGAATTATTGGCGTCGATGGAACCGAGGTAGCCCTTCACCCGATCGCGACGTAGGTATTGGTGTCGAGCACACCATCGAGCGTTCGGACCTCGGCTGAGACAAACGAAATGATGTCACTGATATCCTCCGCATCGAGCTCAAGGATGACGTCGTATTCACCAGCAACAACGTGTGCCTCGACGATGTTCTCCTCGAGCGCGAGCCGATCGACCACCGCTGGGGAGGCGCCTGGTCCGGTCTTGACCAGGACGAAGGCATGGACCATCACGATGAGGATACCATCGGTCACGGCAAAAGCGTTGGCCCATCCTTGAACTTTATTACGAGCCTCGACAATCCATTGTCGATGCGGTTCGTCATCATCGGGGCTGGTCGTGTCGGCCTTCGAACTGCCCGGACCCTGCAAGAGGAGGGCCATGCGGTGGTCATCGTGGAGCAGGACCCTGGGAAGGTCGAGGCTGCGCGCGAGGCTGGCTTCGAGGTCGTCGCAGGAGATGGGTCCCATGAGCCGGTGCTCGAGGCAGCCGGTATCGATGACGCTGATGCGCTCGGAGCATTGACGAGCGACCTCAACGCCAATTTCGCCGCTTGCCTCATCGGCAAGCATCACGGCTGTCGAACCGTGCTGCGCATCGATGAGGACTATCGTGAGGATATCTACCGGAAGTATGCTGACCAGGTGGATGATGTTGTCCACCCAGAGCGCCTTGGTGCCCTCGGGGCGAAGAACGCCATGCTCGGTGGCGACATCCGCGCGGTCGCCGATGTTGCTCCGAACCTTCAGCTCGTCGAGTTATCGGTCACCGAGGAATCGCCGACGCGAGGATACACTCTGAGTGAGGTGCAGTTCCCGGCCGATGCCAGGTTGCTCGCTTTCGGAAAACGAGGCGAGAGATTGGCACTCCCAGATATGGACGCGTCGCTCGAGGTTGGCGACCGACTCGTGGTCCTAGCTGACTTTGAAGTCCTCGGCGATATCCGATATATCGTCGTCGGTGAGGATTCAACGGCGATTGCGGGGGTGTGATATGGTCATCTCGTACGTCCTAATCAAGGCAAATACGGGAGAAGCAGACAGACTTCTCGAGGCAGTCAAGGCGTGTGATGGGGTCGAGCAGGCGTACATCATCGCTGGTGATGTTGATCTGATTGCCAAGGCAGAGGTTGCGTCGACGGCGGCGGTCAAGGAGCTTGTCGCAGATTGTATCCAGTCTATCGATGGGGTCGCTGATACCACGACCTACATCGCGATGACCTAACGTTCGACATCGGAGCGACCGCGCGCCCTGGCAGCTCCCAACAGTCCGCGCATCGGGTCATCGTACTCATAGCCAGGGATGGCGCTTTGGAGGTACATTCCGATGACGAAGTCAACGAGTGCCTTCGCATCCATCGCTAGTCCGTCGGCATCGGTGCCGCGCAGTCGATAGGTGACCGACACCTCGGTTTGTCCTCTGGTGACGCTGGTGTCGGCTGTCAACTCGCCTTTGACGACGCCATTGGCATCGCTGAGCTGGCGTGCAATCGCGTCGAACCAACCGTCGACGACGATCGCTGAGGGATCGTCGTTGAGGACGATCTCGTCGATCGTCGGCATCCGAACGTGGACCACGAGGTCGCCATATGCGATGGTGATCTCGTTGTCGAGAACAGCATTCGACACCGTGTATCCCCCCTCGATCGGATCGATAGTTGGGTGCTCCTCGAGGGCGGTGATAAGTGCGGCGTCGTCCATCGTGCATGCGAGGGGTGGGATTCGAACCCACGACGGGGCTACCCCCAGCGGGTCTTAAGCCCGCCGCCTTTGGCCTAGCTCGGCCACCCTCGCTCGCTGTCCGACCCAATGGGTCGAGCGCGTATTAGCGCTCTGCGTAGGCGAACCACATAGTCCCGATGATGAGCATCAGGATCCCCGCAAAGAGGTACGGTTGGGGGTTCTCGATGACCCAGTAGGGTGTGAGAAGGAAGATAAACCCGAACAATACCACGTTGATTGCCAGGATCTTCGCCGATTTCAGTGGTAACGCCATCAGCATGGCCAGTACGAACAGTCCGATGAGCGCCTGTCCTGCGTGGACCTCCAAGAGCATCCGATCGAGTATCCCAAGGATCACCGGCTCGACAAGTTGCATCACGAGTAGCCCTGCCTGCGCCGACATTACTTGAAGAAACGCCACGAGATGGGCATTAAAGTTCCGTTACCCATCGGCGTTATCTCCGAAGGAACGACCGACCACCCGGCCATCGGATGATGATGATCGAGGCGGCTATCCCGCCGATCCCGAGGGTGAAGTAGAAGGTGGCAAATCGGTACAAGATGGCCATGGCGACCGCATCGGTCTGACCCACCCCGGCGATGAGGATGAGCAAGCCAGCGATGGCGAACTCGACCCCAGAGATTCCACCGGGGAGCGGGACGACGAAGCCGAGCTTGCTCAGCGCGATGACGAGCATCGCGAGATAGATTGGGAGATTGACTCCGACTGCCCAGGCGACGACCATCAGCGGTAACATCAGGAACAACCAGGCAGCATGGCCAAAGATGAACCCAGCCAGCATGGTCGATTGGTCATCCCGTAGCGAATCGATGGTCGTGTAAAAACCATCGATACGGTCGCGGATGGCACTAGTAGTGAACTCCTCTCCGTAGGAGACACCGAGTCGGTCGAGAATCCACCTCAGCGGTGAGAGAACGGAGATAACCAATCGTTCGGTAATATTCCGTTTGAAGAGGACCGTCCAGAGCGCAACAATGAGTACCAAGACGATGATCGCGGCAGCTCCAACATACAGCTCGACCCGAGGGAACGGCGCGGCAGATAACAGCGTGAACCCGAGTGCGAGTGCCCCGAAGGTGTAGTATGGCGAGTAGGTGAATAGATCTGCACTGACGATGGCAGCGAGATTTCGCTCATAGTCCACGTCGGTGAATGCCCCGACGAACCAGGCGATACCCGGGGTCGCCGATACCTGGCCATATGGTGAGATGTATTTGAAGAACTTCGCAGAGAGGAAGATCCCTGCAACGGTGGGTCGACCGATATCGTGGTCGAGGATATCGAGCATGTTGATCCAGACGAGCGCTCGCAAGCCGAGGGCGACGAGCGTCAGCCCGAACGCGAGCGCATAGATTGACGGGTCGGTTCGGTTGATCGCAGAGATGACATCCTGCCAGCCAACGAGGATGACGAATATCGTGATCGCCGCGATACCGACGAGGAATCCGGCGACGATCCGCCATTTCATCTATATCTGGGTAGTTGCCCGGTATGCTACAATAACTTCTCGTGTCGACCCCTGGTTTCGCAAATCTTAAAGCCGTAAACCGGGCTACCTCTTGGTACGCGCTGGTAGTGTAGTGGCATCACGCGACCTTGCCATGGTTGCAACCCGGGTTCAAATCCCGGCCGGCGCATCAGCAGGTGGATTTTGGGGGCTGATTCGTATTGATAGGTAGTTCGGATAACGGTCACCATCCACCTCCCGTTTCTGGGTGGTCGTTAGTGTTGCCACTCCGAGGTCGAGCACTGAACGAGATCATCAACAAGGCGACGTAACGTCGCAGACGCCGGTTAGTAAGATCCTAATTATGCTTCGGTGCTGGCGAGCTGGGCACTGTCGTCACCATTGTCCCAGACGAGGTTGATGGTGTCGTTCTCAGCGAATTCATTAGCTTCAAATGTGATGATATCTCCTGAGCTGAGCGTTTCTCCTGCCTCAAAATCCTCAGTCAGCGCATATTCATCCAATTCCCCCCTGAGGAACAATTCCTCATAGTCGATTGAATCTCCCGAGAGGTGCTCGATTGTGACGTTGTTCCCGTCTGCATCGGCATCTATCGAGATCGACGCCTGTGGGGCCGCTTCCGCCCCAGCACCGAAGCCGAGGACGAATGCCGCGATCACCGCGGCCAGGATGACTGTAATCGCTACCATGAGGATCACGCCGATAACCGGCGATACTCCACGTTCACTATTGTGCAACCGTTCGTAGGTTTCTGGTATCATGATTGTGTTACCCAGTACATCCATGGGCTACAGCCGCCGCTCATTCGGTTTCATCTCTGCGGCCTCCCGTGGCAGCAGCCCTCCACCGGGTACTGGTGCAACCAAAGCAATCTCATTCCCATATGTAAATGTTAGGTGGTTAATTGGACGTTATTTCTATATACCATAGGAACAACAACCAATTCAGTCAATGGACCTGGATCTGACCCTCCTCGAACGGTCCATCCCTTCCCCCCAGGCGTTGGCACGCACGTACGAGCATCGGAGCTATGACGACTCGTGGGATGTCGTCCTCGATTATTGGCGGACAATGTCGACCGCTGAGGAACACCCTGATAAGGGTTCAGCTGCCCTCGCGTCGATGCTCGATCTCCCGAGATCGCGGATCAGACCCTGGCTCGACGATGGAGCCGAACCGGCACCGGTCGCTGCCATCCGAACGGCGTACGATCGAGATTGGTTCGTCGATGATTTCAGCCTGCCAGCTACCGAGGGGACCTCCCTCGCGACGTTCGTCATGTGGATCTTCGCCGGCGGGAG
>SKSH01000109.1 GCA_007118075.1 Halobacteriales archaeon | reverse complement strand
GAAATCGGGGAGAAACTTCACGAACCAATCCTCGAATCTCGGCTGGTCGAGGACCCTCGCCATCACCTCAGCTTCGAGCAATCCCGGCGAGAGGAAGTCCCATCCGAACGGCTCGTACGATAGCGGGTACGCTGTATCCTCGCGATACCACCGCAACGCAGTCTCCCTAGCGATTTCACCAAGATGGGAATCACCAGTAATGGCAGCGTAGTCGATGACACACCCGAGTCCAAATGCGGCGTTTCCATGGGTACCGACCCGAAGCGGACGATCCATCGAGAAAAAGCGTTCTTCGGTCAACTCGAGCACGATGTCGGTGAGAGGAGAGAGTGCCTCAAGCCAGTCATGGCTGATATCGTCCTCCCAAAGGGTGAGCTCTGTCACTAACCTGAGGTACCAACCCCAGCCATACGGTCGCTCGAAGTGAGGGTGCTTCTTTAGATACGTCGCCTCCTTTTCAGCATTGGTCCGATTCACACGGGTGGTGATCGATTCGACGATAGATTCACACTGCGGATGTGCCGGCCACAACCGACACTGTCTGATGAGGCTCCAGTGGCTATGGACCGACGAATGCCAGTCAAAGCATCCGTAGAAAATTGGATGCATTGCCGTTGGAGGGGTATGATCGGTTGATTCGTCCATCTCAAAGACGAAGTGAGGGTATTCGGTCTCGATACAATCGAGTGGATGTTCGGCCAGATGTTCGAGATGGATCGGCTCGACCCAGTCCAGTTCCCCATCTAGAATCTGTGATGGGTCAACTTCGTGTAGTGGATGCATGCCAGCGGTGAAACAATGCGTCTCCTTCATTGTAACGAAGCAACTTCTTCGGAATCCGGTCAGATTCCGAATGGACTTTGGACACTATTCGGACAATACCTTAGGTGACTTCTATGAGAGATTGGTTTATGCCGCCCACCCGACGCAAACTACTGACCGCAGCTGGCACCATGGCATTTATCTCCGGATGCCTCGGTGACGACGATGATAGCGAGGACGATCCGACTCCAACACCAACTCCGGAGGAAACTCCAACTCCGACACCTGTTGCCACGTACGATCTCGATGCTGTGTCACACCCAGAGATTGGTGCGATCCTCGTCGATGGAAATGGGATGACTCTGTACATGTTCGATGCAGACGAGCAAGGTGCAGATGTGAGTGAATGTTACGACGATTGTGCTGACAACTGGCCCCCGTTGAGCGTCGAAGACGACCCAGCGGTGAGTGATTCCGTCACCGCCTCAATTAGTACGTTCGAACGAGACGATGGCAATCTCCAAGCGACGGCCGATGGATGGCCACTTTACTACTGGATAGGGGATGATGAAGCTGGTGACATCAACGGCCAGGGAGTCAATGACGTCTGGTGGGTGCTCGACCCGGATGGAAAGCCAATACGGGCTGAGTCGGCCGATGACGGGGATGGAAATGACGGCAACGGAGATGGTTACTGATACTGGAGAGTCAAGTGTGCGTCTATTCAACTGACGGCTGAAAGATTCTCCAAGCCTATGATGACTAATCCAAGTCAACCGTAACTTCCAGGTTGGTGGAATCGATTACCTCGAACTTTGTCCCAAATAAACCATCCTCAGCCAGCTCGATAGTATGCGTTGCTTGCACCGAAACTTCTTCGAAGCCAGGCATGAGTACGAGGACTGTGTTGAACTCGCTTGTACCAGTACTCGCCGGTGATGGCTCATCGATTTCGATCACTGTCGAATCATCTTCTCGGTAGATTTCGACATCATCGAACTGATCGACTCTGGCTGGTTCAACGTACCGTTCAATCCCAGAAGCGGGAGCCGTAACCGGTGTCAATGAGAGTTCGAGAGACTCGAGTTCGGTCTCCTGTGGTTGCTGAATCAACGATCGGATTTGCACGACCTGTGATCCAAGATGTTCGTGCATGTGCGTGACCGCGAGAATTTCCTCTCCCTCATGTTCGTAAACGAGGTCGATCATATCCTCACTTGCCTCCTCATTCGGAGTGTTGAGGCGGACCTCCTCGGTGAATCCCGAGATACATCCGGCGAGGGCTGCTCCACTGCCAGCAAGGGCTGCAGCGAGATATTGACGGCGTCTCATGATGGCCCCTGAACAGCCCAGGTGGTATACATGATTCCCAGACTAAAACTGTGCTTGAACCTTATGATGAATAGACATGAAAAGAACGAGATTCGATGGATATCGGCCCAAGAAGCGGATTACGAGACGCTTTGCAACGTCGCTGTGTGCTTCGATTGACCGATAGCTCACTCGTATCACCTTGATCTACCTCCATACACAGCGAGTTTGGCACCGATAGTTCGTCCAAATATTCAATGTTTTTCAGCCAAAACAATAGTTGATGTACCGCCGGCAGGTCCTCACCATCTCAGCCGTCGGAATGACCGGCTCCCTCGCAGGATGCCTCGACGTGCTCGATAACGATCCTGGCGAAAACGAAGAGAATGGAGACGACCGGCACCAGGATGCGATTATCGGAGAAAACATCGATGTTTCCTTTGACCGAGACGATCCACAAGATGCGCTTCAGCCAGATGATCCTCCAGAGGTTGAACGTAGCAGCTCATCGGTGACCATTCTCGGGAATCTCTACACCGGACCAGGTGATTGCTCAATCGCCAAGCTGGCGGATGCTGGCTACGAGGAGACGACCAAACGCCTCGATATCGTCGTTGTCGCTGCAGATGACCCGGATCGCTTCGACGGATCGGTCGCCGATGAGTGTGTCCCTACACTCAATGTTGAGGCATATCAGGTTGAGGCTACTGTCAACGGCCATATTGAGTACGCCATTGCCACCGAGCACGAGGGGCTGGGTGAAAGCTACACCACAGTGGGCTGAATCCGACTGATGCAGACGTGGAGACCACGCTGGTGATACCCAGCAAGAACATCTCATCCCAACAGATCAGCCAGACGATAATGGTAAGCCTCGGTGGGAGGGAGACAGTTCAAGTCGACAGTAGATAACACGTCCTGACGGAGATTTGAACTCCGGTCACAGGCTCCGCAAGCCCGTAGGATAGTCCACTACCCTATCAGGACTGTACTCGTTCGGTACATCTCAGGCTTGTATAGGGGTTACGGTGAGCCGCGCTGAATGAGTTTACCGTGTGATGCCCAGATACCGCTCCCAACCATCGAACGCATGACCGCTCACCCGAGTTTAATCCAGGAGGACGGCAACATCGAGCTCGCTATGGAAGACTGCGGTGCTCCATCACTGCACGTCGGACGTTATCGACAGTGAGGAGTGCGGTCTTTAGCTCGATATGTCAACACACAATCCCGATGACTTGCTGGGCCACTGAGAGGGTCACCCCCACCACGCACTTCGGCAATGTTTTTGCCGTGACCGTATCATCTCATGTAGACACGATGGGGCCGATCGAGGAATCACATGCTGAACTGGAGACAGATATCACCCTCGAGCAGTTCCGCGACCGCGTTGAGGATAAAATCGAGGAGACCGGTGGACTGATGGACAAGGAGAGTGCGGCGATGCTGGTCGCACACGAACTCGATGGCAACCGTCCACTTCCGATCGATGAGGTCGATCCAGAGATGGAGCGAGTCACCATCTTGGGAGTTGTCCGAAGCATCGGTGACCGTCGATCATTCGAGCGGGATGATGGAGCGCAGGGGTCGGTGATCAATATCGAGATCGCCGACGCGTCTGGTCAGGTTCGCGCCGCCTTCTGGGATGAGATGGCCGTCGCCGCCGAAGACGAACTCGACCGGGGCGATACGCTCAGGCTCAGGGCTCGTCCAAGAGAGGGATACAACGGCCTCGAACTCTCTGTTACCGATGTACTCCGCGAAGAAGACATCAAGGTGGAGGTTGCCGAACCAGAGGCGATCTCGATTGATGAGCTGACCGCCGGAATGGAGGGTATCGCACTCATTGGTGAGGTGTTACGTTTCGAGCATCCACGGACATTCGACCGAGACGATGGCTCAGAGGGCAAAGTCGCCACCGTTATCATCGGCGATGAGACCGGGGCGATCGGTGTCACCTGCTGGGGTGATGCGACCGATATCGTCGATGAACTGACCGTTGGAAAGGCAGTTCGTATCGAGGGTGCATCGGTCCGGGAACGAGATGGCACCCTCGAGGTGCACGTTGGAGGACGGGCGATGCTCGAACCCACCGAGGAACCGGTTACATACGAACCGGTTGGGAAACCGATCGATACGCTCACCGAGGGTCAGACCGCGACGATCACTGGTATCGTCCGTTCCACCGATCCCATCCGAACGTTCGATCGAGATGATGGGACCGAAGGAAAAGTGAGAAACCTGCAGGTGCAAGGGAAAACTGGCGCGATCCGTGTGGCACTGTGGGGCGATAAGGCCGATACCGATCTCGCCCCTGGGGATGAGATCACCTGCATCGATGTGTTTATCAAAGAGGGATTCCGGGATGACCTCGAGGCGTCTGCAAACTGGCGATCGACCATCGTCGCGAGAGGTGGAACCGTTGATGCCTCTACTGCAGATGACCCCGAACAACCAACACTGATTGGAGTTGACACCTCTGAGCCAGCTGAACCGACAGGAACCGTCGAGTTCACCGGGACGGTCGTCCAACCAGGCGATCCGATCGTCCTCGATGATGGAGAGGAAACAGTACATGTCGAGTATGACGGTGACGTGGTCCTAGGCGAACGGATCACGGTTACAGGCACCCGTGAGGGTGATCGTCTCATCGCAGAACACCTCGAGCGAGCAACGAATCCGACCTGAACTGATTCAACAATGACGATGAACCATGTAAGAAGGACGAACGGTTCGCTTGCAACCATCATATCGGTTGGCTTGTTGTTGTGTCGATCATCCTCATCACCTGCTCAATCGCTGTCACCTCGTGAGTGGTACAGATGCTCGAAGTCAGGTGACCAACCGGCGACAATAGCATTAAGCGTTCGCTGGCAACCATTGAAGCAATGAGTGTGGAGCTTCCCTTCGCGCCGGTGGATGCGCTGATTCGTCGCAATGCGGCGGACTTTCGCGTTAGTGCGAAGGCCGCAGAGGCACTTGCGGGTCATATTCAAGAACATGGCGCTGAGCTGGCTGTCGAGG
>SKSH01000172.1 GCA_007118075.1 Halobacteriales archaeon | reverse complement strand
CCATGATCTCTCCGTGATTCGCCATATCTGCGATCGAGTTGCCGTGATGTATCTGGGAGAGATCGTCGAGGTCGCACCTGTGGCTGATCTGTTCGAAAATCCGCAGCATCCTTACACCAAAGCGCTGTTGGAGAGTGTCCCAAGAGCGTCGATTGAAGAGCGTGACCGTGAAAAGGATCCAATATCCGGTGATGTCCCGTCTCCTCGAGATCCGCCGAGCGGTTGTCGGTTCAGAACGCGCTGCCCGAAGATCATCCCACCTGATGAACTGACTCTTGAACAGGAATCGTTCAGAGCGGTGATGGATCTCCGGACCCGAATCGAACGTCAGGAGCTCTCGATCGAAGCGATTGGTGATGGCTCTGAAGAAGCGGACGTGCTTGCTGATGAGATTGATGCGGTATATGGCCGGCTGTTCACTCGTGAACTCCCAGAGGAGCACATGGAAACGATCCTCGATGCGATTGAGTTGGTTGCAGCTGATCGGTGGGAGGCGGCCGAGGAACAATTACGTCGAGCGTATCCGAGCGTGTGTGAGGAGATTGAACCATCTCTTTCACAGTCGTCACACGCGGTCTCCTGTCATTTGTACACCAAGCTGACATCCGATTCGGCTGATTGATGTCACAACTGATTGTTACAACTCGACGCCACTATCGACCAATGGTTTATTTTCACCTCAGTTGTATCGATACCTATGGCGGTGTTCGGGAGTTCGTCACTTCGGGACCTCTTTGATGAGTCATATACGCCACTGATCGGCCACCCTCCATGGACACATCACCTCGATTACTATCTTGCAACCGATGGATCCTACCGCACCGATGATGGTGGCCTTGGGGCGATCGTCGAGACACGGGACGGAAGAGAGGTGACCCGCCTGGCCAGGGTGGATTCCAGCCCGGACAACAACGTCTCAGAGTACCGTGCCCTCCACTTCGGATTGGATGTTCTCGCCGCGAGAGTTCCTCCGACGTCGACCGTGGGGATTCTCGTGGATCACGAACAGCTTGCGATCAATGTCAACACATTGGCATTGGGAGACTTAGACGAAAACGGTGATTCCAGCATCGGCATCCCTGACGGTGCCAAACATCATTGGCGTGGTATCCAGGCTCGGCTATCGACCATCGAGGAGGTTCGGGCAGTGAGTATCGATGGGGCAAGCAATCCAGCACATTCACTTGCTAACGATCCACGATCCTACAATCATCTGGCGAGCCGACCAGACCGTTGTGTGCTCTCTCGATACGATCGGACCGCTGCTTCGGATTCAATCCCACCACCCTCTCGTGCGAGGCGGTCATCGACCGAATGAGTATGATTTCGCTAGAGATATTCGTCGAGTGAACTTGCCTGACGACGCTGGGCATCGACGACCGCCACCGCAGTGAGGTTCACGATATCCTTGACCTCATCATCCCGCTGTAGGACGTGGACTGGTTTATCCATACCAACGAGCATCGGCCCGATTGCCTCTGCACCGCCAAGGCGCTGGAGTAACTTGTAACTGATATTGCCTGCCTCAAGATTTGGGAAGATGAGAACGTTTGCCGGTCGCTCGAGCTCGGAGAAGCTGTACGTTCCCGTCAAGATATCCTCGACCACGGCTGTATCGGCTTGCATCTCACCGTCGACTGGGAAATCCACCTCGGGATCATTTCGGAGCATGGAGGCCGCTCGAGCTGGTTTTGCCGTCCCCTCGTTTCGAACACTCCCGAAGTTCGAGTATGAGAGGAGCGCGGCCCTCGGTTCGACGTTGAACCGCCTGGCGAGCTCTGCAGTGTGCTTGGTGACCTCGGCGAGTACCTGTTCATCTGGATTCTGATTGACCGTCGCATCGGCACAGAAGACGACCTTGTTTCGGAACGTGAGCAGGTAGACACCGGCTGCGTACTCGGCGTCTTCTGCCGTCCCGATCACCTGTAACAATGGTCTGAGCGCGGAGGGGTAGTGGTGGGTCAACCCGGTCAACATTGCATCTGCCTCGCCTGCATCGACCATCACCGCTGCGTAGTAGTTGGGATCTCTGACCAGGTCATGAGCCTCGCGTTCGGTGACTCCCTTTCGCTTACGACGCTCGTATAGATGCTGAGCATACTGTTCGACACGTCGGTTCTGGGGGTCGATGATCTCCGGTTCGAACGAGAGCCCGAGGTCGTCGATCCGATTCGTGATGAAAGAAGGATCGCCAAGAAGCACCGGGTCAGCAATTCCCTGTTCGATGAGCTGGTACGCTGCCCGAATCGTCCGGCCGTTCTCACCATGTGCAAGCACCACCCGTTTCGGGTCAGACTTCGCCTTGTTGTAGATGACACGCATCATCTCCCTGCTCTTGCCAAGGCGAGCCTCGAGTCGTTCTACATAGCGGTCCATATCGAGGGTCCGTCTCGTTGCACCACTCTCGATAGCCGCGCTGGCGACGGCAGGGGCGACCTCGAACAGGACCCGTGGATCGAGTGGTTTCGGGATGATGTAATCCGGACCAAATTGGAGTGCTTCGGTCCCGTACGCACTGACGACTGCATCTGGGACGTCTTGGCGAGCCAACGATGCAAGAGCCTTCGCAGCGGCTACCTTCATCTCTTCGTTGATTTCGGTGGCTCGCACATCGAGCGCTCCACGGAAGATGAATGGAAATCCGAGGACGTTGTTGACTTGATTTGGGAAATCGGACCGACCTGTGGCCACGATGACCGTGTCATCTCTGGCATCCTTTGCCTCATAATAGTCGATCTCAGGTTCTGGGTTGGCCATTGCGAAGACGATTGGATCGCTGGCCATCGATCTGATCATATCTCCGTCGACGATCCCACCGACCGACAGACCGACGAATACGTCGGCATCGGCCATCGCTTCAGCGAGATCGCCCCCTGGTCCTTCGCTTTCGAACTGTCCCTTGTACGGATTGAGGTCCTCCGTCTCGGCTCGAGTGCTGGTGATGATTCCCTTTGAATCGCACATGGTGATTCGTTCGGGGTTGACACCCAGTTCCTGGTAGAAGCGAGCCGATGCAATGGCACTTGCACCGGCACCTGAGAAGACCACGTCGATATCCTCAATCGCTTTGTCGCACAGGTCGAGCGCGTTCAACAACGCCGCCCCGCTGATGATGGCCGTACCGTGTTGGTCGTCATGAAAGACTGGGATATCGAGTTCTCGCCGAAGGGTCTCCTCAATCGTGAAACACTTCGGTGCCGCGATGTCCTCGAGGTTTATCCCACCAAAGGTTGGTTCCATCGCCCGGACGACGGAGATGAGCTCCTCGGCTTCGGAAACATCCAACTCGATGTCGAAGACATCGATGTCTGCGAACCGCTTGAACAACACCCCCTTTCCCTCCATGACCGGTTTCGATGCCTCGGGGCCGATATCACCGAGTCCGAGGACAGCTGAGCCATCACTGATGACGCCGACAAGGTTCCCCTTAGCGGTGTATCGGTAGACGTCCTCAGGCTCGGCTTCGATCGCAAGGCATGGGGCAGCCACCCCTGGTGAATAGGCGAGGCTCAAATCTCGTTGCGTACTCGTCGGCTTGGTCGTCGCAATCTCGATCTTCCCGGGTGGTTCCGCTTCGTGATACGAGAGCGCGTCCTCATCGAGTCCCATGAGACCGACGGATACGACCCGTCGGATAAAAAGCCCATGGATGGTCCTTTCACCTGTCAACCGGTGCGGATTTATCCGTCTCTGCACAACATTCAAGCACCTGTATGCCCCCCTCCGAGTTCCGATTCAGCCACCTGGCTGCAGCGACCGTCGCGGGGACGTTCGCCTTGCTCCTGCTCGGTATTTATACGGCGGCCGTTGGTGCTGGCCTCGCCTGCGATGCCCGCTGGCCGTTCTGTGATGGGTGGATGGGATTGTTCCCAGCGAACTGGCCGAGCTTCGTTGAGTGGTTCCACCGGCTTGTCGCGATGATCGTCGGCTTCATGATCCTCGGTACCTGGTTGAGTACCTGGCACCGAGGTCGTTCACGCCGAGCTGTCGTCGCCCTCACCATGGCGGTCGGCCTCCTCCCCGTGCAGATTTGGCTCGGGGCAGAGACAGTCCTCTCGTACGAATCACTGTATCTCATCGCCCATTTCTCGACCGCACTCATCATCTTCACCAGTCTGATGCTCGGAGTGATCTGGTCGACAAATTGGCATGATTCAGCCTCACTCGATATCCGACAGCTCCTCGGTGGGACTCTTGTTCTCACGGTCCCCTTCCTCACATTGACCCCTGGATTCACGGTGATCCACTCTCCGAATATTCAATTACTGTATTACGGGATTGGACTCGCCATGTTCACCGGTGTCGTCCTCACGGCGGTAAAAACGTCTGGCCGAGACAGCCGGTCGGTCGTGACCTGGTTATCCGCCGGAGCAGCCGTACTTCTGGCGATACAGCTCACTGCCGGTCGGCTGGTCAGAACCGATCTCGTCACGACCCTCGACTGGGCTGCTGGATTCACTCTGATTATCGTCCTCAGCGTCGCACTCTGGGTGACGCTCACTCGAGATCTCAGTCAGCGACGTCGGCCGTCGAGTCTCATCAACTGACGCCGTTATTCGAACACACCGAGGGTGACCCGTCGCTCTCCCCGCAGGTATGTTTCAATCCGGTCGCGATCCCAGCCGAGCGGTGATACGATACTCTCGCAGGCACGGACCAACCGCGTGCGATAGAAGTCGATGTCGTAGTTCAAATCGAGGTTCTCAAAGTGGAGCATCACCCGTTCGTGAGCATCCGGATCGGCGTCAATAACGAGATAGCGGACATCCTGTCCAGGCTGTCGATTAACACCGAGTGCTCGCGATTTAGCCATCGCAGCCGCTGGCAGGGTGCGCTGTCGATACGCCTTGAGCTCACGAGTCAACCGGCTACGGATGAGGAGTTCTTCTGGGGGAATTTGTCGGCGTTTCAGTCGAGCGATGTCTCTCGCGAGTCGGTCGCAGACCGGAGCTGGTTCGCGATGTTGATCGAGCACCTCGATGTAGCGACGTTGTGCTGCTTTGACGAACGCCGTCGTTGATCGCTGACGTGCCTCGATCCCGCGGAGCTTGTACTCACCGTCTGTCCGTCTGCCGAAGTACTTCGTGAGCGCGCCAGCTTCCCGACCGCGGAGTGGCACGAAGCACACCCAGTCGAAGGTCCCCTCCTGATCGAGAGCTATGCCGATCTCGTCGGTCACCTGGTCTGCGATCGCCGCAAGTTCGGTGACCTCGTCGTG
>SKSH01000094.1 GCA_007118075.1 Halobacteriales archaeon | reverse complement strand
TTTAATTGATGACGGGTGTTGACGACGCTGTCGAGGCGATTGCCGACGGACAGTTGGTGATCTACCCAACCGAGACGGTGTATGGTCTTGGAGGGGATGCACTCAATCCAGGTGCCGTCGAGCGGGTCTTCAACGCCAAAGACCGACCACGTTCGAACCCGATCGCCCTGGCGGTCCCGTCTATTGAGGCTGCCTTCGAGTATGTCGAAGCGGATTCACAAACAGTGTCGTTCATGCGAGAGTTCCTTCCGGGACCGGTTACCGTCATCGTGCCGAAAAAAGGGCTGGTCCCGAATGCATTGACTGGTGGCCATGAGACGGTTGGTGTGCGAGTTCCGGATTGCAAACTGGCCCAAGAACTGCTTGAGCAGACGCCTCCTCTGACCGCAACCAGTGCGAATGTATCAGGTCGAGAGCCGGTTAGAACGGTTATGGCACTCGATCCGACCATCAAACGAAGCACCACGGTAATACTCGATGGTGGTGAAACCCCTGGTGGGAGCAGCACCGTCGTCGATGTTAGTGCAGGACGGATTCACCGTCATGGTCGTCAGGCAGCAGCTGTCGAAAAGTGGCTGAGCGATCATGGAATCAATCCCGCATAGGTATCGGTCGACTCTATCACCCAGTTAACAAGAAAGACCCGGTGTTAGCAATTGGGAAAAGGAGCCTCAAATCACAGCGGACAGCAAATCACCCATGATCAACTAGAATGAAACGTTCGTCTCCAGCCCTTCAGTCGCCTCATCGAGCCCGTCTTCGTGGACGTCCCGCACCATCTGCTTGGAGAGTTCGGCATCGGCGAGGATGGTGTCGAACGCGTCTCGAAACCGTTGGTTGACCTGTCGAGAACGACGCTCGACGTCATGGATACGGAGCTGTTGTTTGATCGTCGCCGTATCAACCTCGAACCGGTCGGCTAGTTCAGCCGGTGTGGCACCCTTCGCCGCCGCTTTGATAATAGATGGTCGATCGAAAGCAACCTCATGTTCATCGGCCCTGGTGAGGTGTAGGTCATACCTCGCACGGATAATCTCATCAGGTTCCACATCCAATGCGGTAGCAAGATCATCATCGGTTGCACCCTCGTAGAACCGCTGAACCAGATCGATGAGTGCTGATTCGTCGAGATGGGTCTCAAATGTATACCGTTCACGCATCTCTGAGATTACATCTTGCAGTTCCCTCTCGACGTCTCGGTCTGTATCGAGCGATCCACGATCGTCTCGCTGGTGCTCAGTGAGCGTGGATTCGTCTGTGACCGACAAGAAAATATCACGGAGCTCCTCTGTCTTCTCATCCATAATACTCGTTCACCAGCCGCTCTGCTAGTGTCGGATACATAACACTGTTGCGGATTGGGCCAGCCGATAGGCCGTTCAGTTGGCAAACCTTTTTGCTATCACTGGTCCCGGACTGCGGTATGGTCCTTTCGGCTGGAGCTTCGGAGGTAACCAGACCAACATTCTGGCAGATTGGAGATGTCGGGAAGGTACTCTTTTACTCCCTGGCGGTAATCACGATCGTCATCCTCCTCGTTGGAATATACCTACGCATCCGGGCGTATAGCCGCGGGTCGGATGACTCGATTCCCCGACTCAACGATATCGGTCATCGAATTCTCGGTGGGGCGAAAATCGTACTCTCCAATGAGAAACAATTTAATCGTGATCTCTATGGCGGGTTGATGCATGCGTTCATTCTCTGGGGATTTCTCACCCTGCTTATCGGAACAACCATCCTTGCGATTGATATCGATATCATCCGGCCGCTTCTTGGCGAATCGGTCTGGGTCGGTGATTTCTACCTGAGTTACACGTTCGTGATGGATTCGATGGGGTTACTCTTCGTCGTTGGTGTTGGAATGGCCATCTACCGTCGATACTGGAAGCGGAATCACCGCTTGTGGGGTCGGCACACAAGCTGGGAGGATGACGTCTTCGTCTGGCTGTTGTTCCTCATCGGTGTCGGTGGGTTCTTCCTCCGCGGACTCGGCATCGTCGGTCGTGAATTTCCGGCCCATGAGTCGGTCGGATTTGTCGGCTGGATCACGGCTCGTTCGCTTGAGGCAGCCGGGATGACCTCGGACATGGCCATCACGCTGTACCCACTCGGCTGGTGGTCGCATGCGCTCCTCGCATTCATCTTCATCGCCTGGATCCCGTACGCCAAGCCGATGCATATGCTGACCTCGTTCGCGAACGTCGTCACCCGCGACGACGATGCTGGAAGACGGCTACCTGGAATTCCGGCTGACCTAGATGTCACCAATGCAGACGATATCCACGATTTTACCTGGAAAGAGCTCCTCGACCAAGATGCCTGCACCAAGTGTGGAAGATGTTCAGCGGTCTGTCCCGCCAAGGCATCTGGACGACCGCTAGACCCTCGTGATGTGATCCTCGATCTCAAGCGCTACCGTGAGTCGGTGGCGAACGGTGGTGATGAGCGAGCAATCATCGCCGATGGAGGTGGTGTCATCCACAAGGATACGATGGAATCATGCATGGCATGCATGGCGTGTATGGATGCATGTCCGGTCGAAATCGAGCACCTCAATTCATTCACCCGGCTGCAACGTCAATTGATGGACGAAGGTGAGGTGGATCCAAATGTCCAAGACGTGCTCCAGGGCGTCATGCAGCGAGGTAACACCTTTGGAGAGAACAATGCAAATCGAGCAGGCTGGACAGATGATCTCGATTTCGAGGTGAAAGATGCTCGGGAGGAACCCGTCGAATACCTCTGGTACGTTGGCGATTTCCCGAGCTTTGACGATCGCAACAAGGAGGTTGCCCGTTCACTCGCAAAACTGTTCGAATCGGCCGATGTTGAATGGGGTATCCTCTTCGATGACGAACAGTACGATGGGAATGATATCCGACGAATCGGTGAGGAGTTCCTCTACGTTGATCTCGCTGGACATCACGTCGAGACGTTCGAGGATTGCGAGTTTGATGCGATCGTCTGTACCGATCCACACTCGTTCAACACGATCAAAAACGAGTATCCTGAAGTCGACTTCGCGGAGTTCGCCGACGATCCAATGATGTCATTCGAGTACGATGGTGACTGGAACGCCGATGGTAAAATCGAGGTAAAACACTGGACTCAGGTTGTCGAGGAACTCGTGACAAATGGCCGTCTTGGGCTCACCGGTGACGAACTTGATTACACGGTAACGTACCATGATCCCTGCCATCTAGGGCGGTACAACGACGAGTACGAAGCCCCTCGGGAATTGATCAAGGCGACCGGATGTGACCTCTATGAGATGCCACGTAATCGGGCCGACTCGTTTTGCTGTGGTGGCGGTGGTGGTGGGGTGTGGATGGACTTCGACGACGAACCAAAGCCGAGCGAGGAGCGGCTTCGAGAGGCGCTTGAGGACACTGAAGCCGGGGCTGAGGTTGAGAAGTTCGTGGTGGCCTGCCCGCAGTGTACGACGATGTACGAGGACGGCCGCAAGACCGGCGGGTTCGAGGACGATATCGAGGTAGTGGACGTTGCAGAACTCCTCATTGAGGCAATCGAGTAAACTGCCAGATATCCGGTAGTTGGGACTGCCTACACGTTCGAACAATAGTATTTGTGTCAGCGGTGATTGGCCATTGGTGTGTGGACGAACGTGTTCTCGACTAGCAACGATCGACCACAGCCACCAACGAAGCTGGTCAGTTTGGAATGAAGATCATCAATACCATGCCGCTGGGAGGCCACATCATCGAACTTCGACGTTCGGTTGTCGAGCGAACCCCACGACTGTGGGCGGTTTGGGCCGCAAGTCGACCGAGTCAGCTCCTCTTGATCGGACTCTTGTATCTCCTTGGGATCGGGATGGCTGTCGCCGGTGGGTGGTTTGGTACTGGTGATGTCTCATGGTCAGGTGTCACTGACTCGGTCACTACCCTCCTGAGTGGCGGGATCGTGTTGTTGGTCGTCTCAATGACCATCCATTATGCGAACGAATATGCTGACTTCGACACTGATCGTCTCGCCGACCGGACGCCGTTCTCCGGTGGAAGCGGGGCCCTCGTGGTGACTGGGCTACCGGTATCCTTTCTAAAAATGGTAACCGTGGTCTCATTCGTTCTATCGCTCGGACTCATCGGTTTGTTGACTACCATTAGTCTACTCCACCTCGAGATGGTGGTGATAGCCCTCTTTGGCCTGGTGCTAGGAGTTGCGTATTCGCTCCCACCGACCCAGTTCATCCGACGGGGTGTTGGTGAGGTCATCAACCTCACCCTCGGAGGCATCCTGGTACCACTTTATGGGTTTGCGACCCTCGCCACCCCCAACTTCTATGCACTCCTCGTGCTGGTGCCGTTTTCCCTCATAGTCGGTTGTAACCTCCTTGCGGTACACTGGCCCGACCGCAGTCCCGATCGAACAGTCGGCAAGCGAACCCTTGCCGTCACCTTACAGCCAAGAGAACTACGCAGATTGTATGCGGTGATCGCGATCGTCGCGATCGTGGTCGCAGTGGGAATGTGGGTTGCTGGTACATTACCAATCTCTGTCCTGGGAGCACACCTTCTCGTAATCCCGCTGCTCATCTGGGGTTGGCATACGTTGACCCGATGGCACAACCCGTTTCCATCGGTCGCAGCTATGGTTTCACTGGCAATCGGGATGACGATTGCATGGTGGGGGGTAGCACTCGGAATATGATTTTCGTTCCTCATCTGCGAGCATACGCGCGATCCGATATGACGAGCTCAGCTTGGAACGAGGTAAACTGATGTTCAGAGATACAACCGATAACGACGATACCCTCGCAAGCTCACTCGCTGTGATCTCTCGTGAGCTTCTCGAACGGGTTCACCGTGACGACGAAACCGAGACAGTGACCGCTCGATTGTCCAATTTGAGCCAAGAAGAGATGAGCCTACTTCGGACTTCTCGGGAGGTTGCACTATCAATCTGGTTGAATGTATACAATGCCGCGGGACAACTCCTCCTCGCCAGAAAGCCATCGTTATACGACTCAAAATGGCGCTTTTTCCGGACAACGGCCATCACTGTTAGCGGTAATGAGCTCAGTCTCGATGACATTGAACACGGTCTCATTCGAGGCAACCGGTCGAAGTACGGATTCGGATACCTACCTCGCTTGGTGAGAACCGGGTTCTCCAGCGCATATCTCCTTGATATCGATCCCCGCATCCATTTCGCACTCAACTGTGACGCGGCGAGCTGTCCACTCATCCGTCCATACGACTCAGAAACGGTCGATGAAACCCTCGATATGGCAACAT
>SKSH01000160.1 GCA_007118075.1 Halobacteriales archaeon | reverse complement strand
CCAGGGGACCCCCTGAATGCCCAGTGAAACCGGTTCAGCGACGAGTACACAGGTGGGGCGCTGCCGCTGGCGATCCACATGAGCGATCTGGACCTCGTATCCAGCTGCACGGAAGGTTGGCCACACCTCTTGCTCGAGGTCTTCGAGTGGTCCAATCACCTCTCCGAAGTAGAGCAATTGGTCGCCATCGATACGAGTCCCATAGACACGAAACGCTCCACGGAGGTCGTCACTGGTCGGCGCATCGATCGGTAACCCAGCACCTTCCATCATCCCGACGGGGGGTGGCTGTGGAAAAACGTCTTATGCCTCGACAGGGAGAATCGGTTGAGGTTCAGCTTTGGGTGACGCGCCAGGTGGTGGCACTGGTGTACGACCATTTCTCGATGTTCATGTCGGTGGCGGAGTCTTTGAGCTTGACCATGAGTGCCCCGATCTCCTTCGGAGACAGGCCTACATCCTCCGCGATGAACTTGCTCTTGAAGTACAGTTCGCCATCCTCGAGTTGTTCACGGAGATATTGCTCGAGGCGTTCCTGCTTCGAAAGATGTTGGGACTGTTGTGTCGTACTCATGGTGCGTCTCTAATTTCCGACCAGCGGTCACCGCCGTATATAGGGGTATGTCCGTTCAGGTTGTTTCACTATGATTCACCTTTTTGTGGTCGATTCAGTACCGTTCACGGCATTTCACACCAATTTATTCCTCCGATATAACGGTTGAAACAGTTGATTTCGCCCGATGAGCCGATTAAATATCACATAATCTATGATATAAGATTTCAGTTATGAATGTCTGGATTAAAGGAACTTGCCGGTGGGATGATCGCCTCGCGCTACGCAAAAGTACCTGCCATCAGGGACAACACCGACCCCTTTAGCACCTCTACGATCGAGTGTATCGACATCGACAATATGTCACCACGTACCGCCGTCGGGGTCGACGTTGGTGGGACCTTCACCGACGCGATCCTCGTACAACGAGGTGATTCACCGGTCGCGGTCAAAGTCCCGAGTACCGACCAACCACATCGAGGTGTCATCCAAGCGATCGAGCAGGCATGTGAACAATCAGGGGTCGAACCGGAGACGATTGATGTGTTCCGACACGGTTCAACGGTTGCCACCAATGCGCTCCTCGAACGGCGTGGTGCCGATACCGCCCTTGTGACGACGGCAGGGTTTCGAGACGTGCTCGAGATCGGTCGCCAAGACCGTACGGTGATGTACGACCTTGCGGCACACCGTCCCGATCCACTCATCCCACGGGAGGACCGGTACGAACTCACTGAACGCACCCCGCCTCCAGCACACCATGACCCTGGAGCTGTTCGGGTGGAGATCGATGGGGACGAACTTGCTGAACTCATCGACGAGTTGGATTCGTATGAGGCGGTAGCAGTCTGCTTTCTCCACAGCGATATCGATCCCACCCATGAAAAGCTCGTTGCTGATCGACTCTCCAGCGAACTCGATGCACCGGTGATCGTTTCGAGTGACATCGATCCGACCGTCAGAGAGTACGAGCGTGCGGCCACGACCACGGCCAGCGCGTACCTCACCCCCCTGCTCAAGGACTATCTCGATCGCCTCATCGAGGATGCGACAGCGATCGGACTGCCCACTCCACACGTCATGCAGTCAAACGGTGGGGTCGTTACTCCACCTCGCCTCATCAGCCGTGCCGTTGCAGGAGTCCTCTCGGGACCGGCAGCTGGTGTCGTCGGTGGGATGAATGCCGTATCATCCACGCAGTCCACAGATGTAGGTTATATCACCCTCGACATGGGGGGCACCTCAGCCGATGTGAGCCTCATCGAGGGGGACGAGCCGACCAGGACGACCGAGACCCGCATCGACAGCATCCCGATCAGGGTGCCGGCGCTTGACATCCATACCGTGGGTGCCGGTGGTGGATCGATCGCTTGGGTCGACAAGGGTGGCGCCTTGCGTGTGGGTCCTCGTTCAGCTGGTGCTGCACCCGGTCCAGTCTGTTATGGGAAAGGTGGTATGGAACCGACCGTGACCGATGCAGCGGCTGTCCTCGGTATCATCGGAGCGGATCGGGTCTTCGGAAGGGGGCTCGAACTCGATATCGATGCCGCCGAGACCTCGTTGGCTGCGCTCGCAGACTCGGCGGGACTTGCTGATGCCCAAACCGCCGCTGCCGGGACCGTCCGGATCGCAACCGAGACCATGGCTCAGGCGATCAGACATATCACGGTCGAACGAGGCCACGATCCACGGGCGTACACCCTCATCGCCTTCGGAGGCGCCGGGGGGATGTTCGCAACCGGCATCGCCGATCGGTTGGGTATCGGCCAGATAGCGACACCTCCGATGGCTGGATTGCTCTCTGCGGTCGGCCTCGTGACGGCTGACGAACGCCACGACGCCGCAACCGGTGTCCACGAACCGCTTGGAGATGGCCAATCGCTAGAACAATATTTCGATCAGTTGGAGACATCGGCCCGCAGACGCTGCACGCAACCAGAAATGGCGACCGTGCGGCGCTTTGCGGATCTTCGGTACGTTGGTCAGAGCTACGAACTGCAGGTGCCGGTCGATGATCCGGTCGATGTCGATACCCTTCAGTCGCGCTATCACGAGACACATCGCCGTCGAAGGGGCTACACCCTCGATGATGAGATCACGGTGATCGCCTGTCGGGTGCAGGCAATCGTCTCAGCAGAGTTCAACTGGAAAGGAGATTCTGAACCCGGGGGAGAATTGGTCGGTTCTCGTGAGGTACAACTTCCGGATGAATCGATCACCGAGTTTCAGGTGTTCGATGGACAACCACAGGCGGGGCTCGATGCCGGTCCGATGCTCATCGAACGTGAGCACGATACGGTGGTTATCCCTCCTGGATGGCGGCTCGAAAAATCCGCTCCGGTCCCCGTCATCGAACGTGCGGGTGATCGATGATGTCGTCTTTCGATGCCGTCTCACTCGAGGTATTCCGACGCCAACTCGATGGGATCGCTGAGGAGATGGGTCGGACACTCATCAGGTCAGCCTACTCCCCGAACATCAAAGAGCGTCGAGACGCCTCAAGTGCGCTCTTCGATCCAGACGGACGACTCATTGCACAAGCTGAGCACATTCCCGTTCACCTCGGCGCGATGCCGGACGCGGTCGAGGCCGTCATCGATGCCCAGTCCGATCCCGAGGCGACCTATCTCGTCAACGATCCGTACCACGGTGGGAGCCATCTGCCAGATGTCACGGTGGTCGGGGCGATCTTCGTAGCCGAAACCCACGTCGGATACGGAGCGATCCGTGCCCATTGGGCAGATATCGGGGGGCCAACGCCAGGCGGTCTCGCTGGTGGCGCCAGGACCATCTTCGAGGAGGGAATGCGTGTCCCTCCGACCCCGATCGCCGATGGTGATCAGCTCCGTGAGGCGCCGATCGAACTCCTGCTGTCGAACGTTCGAAATCCACGCCAGCGCCGAGCAGACCTCATGGCCCAACTCGGGGCATTACGGGTCGGGAACCGACGGCTAGAATCCGTCGTCGAAACCCACGGAATCGACCGCCTGTTAGCAGCATACGATGCGGTCATCGACTACTCGGCAAGGCGGACGACCGACGCGATCGAGGCCATCCAGAACGGGACCTATCACGGGATCGATTACCTTGAGGGAGATGGGTTCAGCAACGAACCAATCCCGATCGAGCTGACCGTCGCCGTCGAGGATGACAAGATCGAGGTAGATTTCGATGGAACCGCTGACCAGGTTCCTGGGAATCTGAATGCGCCACCAGCGGTCGCAAAAAGCGCGGTCTATTTCATGCTCAGGTGCATCACCGACCCGGATATCCCCTCCAACCACGGCTGTTATCAGTCGGTAGATATCTCGATCCCAGCTGGCTCACTGTTGGATCCCAACCCACCCGCAGCGGTCGGGGGTGGGAATGTCGAGACCAGTCAGCGGATCGTCGACGTGCTCCTTGACGCACTCAGGCAAGCCGTTTCCTCACTTCCAGCGCATGGTCAGGGGACGATGAACAACCTCATCATCGGGTTTGAGGGCGAGCATACCTACTATGAGACGATCGGCGGTGGGGCGGGAGCCACCGAAACGGCCGATGGGACCGATGGCGTCCACGTCGGCATGACCAACACACGGAACACCCCGATCGAGGCTCTTGAGCGTGCCTATCCGGTACTCGTCGAGCGATATGGGCTCAGAACCGGAAGTGGTGGTCGTGGGCGACATCGCGGTGGAACCGGGATCGAGCGTACCATGCGAGTGGAAGCACCTGCGACGGTCTCGATCCTCTCTGAGCGCCGGAGACTGGGGCCACCTGGCGTAGCGGGTGGTAAACCGGGAAGGGTCGGTGAGAATCGCATCGATGATGATCCAGTGGGCTCGAAGGTGACCGTCCGTGTCGAGGCCGGGACACAGATCAGCATTCTCACCCCGGGTGGTGGGGGCTACGGAGCGCCCTCTCCCGAGTGAACACAGCCTGCAAGGGTGGTACCTTCCACAGTATGATCCGATACAGTGGTCAGCCATCCTTGGCAACCCTTAAGGACGCCTCTCGGGTATGTCGGCCCAATGAGAGTCGTCATTTCGCTGGGCGGATCGGTGGCCTTCGCCGAGGTAGATCCGTCTGTGATCGAGGCACATGCCACCGCGATCGGCAGGCTCGTCGACGACGGACACGAGGTTGCCGTGGTCGTCGGTGGTGGACCGATCGCGAGAGAGTACATCGCCGCCGGTCGAGCACTCGGGGCGGACGAGGTCAGACTGGATGAGGTCGGAATCGCTGTCACCCGCCTGAATGCGCGGTTGCTCATCGAAGGTATCGGCAATATCGCCCATCCCTGGCCGGCTACCACCTACGCCGAGGCTGGACAGGCGCTACGTCAGGGTGATGTCCCAGTATTGGGTGGGGTAGCCCCTGCACAGACGACCGACGCGGTTAGTGCCGCCACCGCCGAGTATGTCGGTGCGGATCTTCTCGTCTACGCCACGAGCATCGATGGAGTCTACAGTGGCGATCCAGCGAGTGATCCAACCGCTGAACGATTCGACCAGATCGATGTGAGTAGGCTCCTCGAAGTGATCGCAGATATCGAGATGAGCGCTGGGAGTCAATCACCGGTCGACCTACTCGCGGCGAAGATCATCCAGCGAGCCGGGTTGCGGACCATCGTCCTCGACGGATCAGATCCATCGGCGATAGAAACCGCCGTGCGCACCGGTTCACACGATGGAACCGACGTCGTGGTAGACGGCATGCAAGAGCCTGCTGAATGGTGATCAACATGGCCAATGGCCATGTGTTCTGG
>SKSH01000048.1 GCA_007118075.1 Halobacteriales archaeon | reverse complement strand
CCGATGAAGAAGGGGTCGTGCTGGTCGACTTTCATGCCACCTGGTGTGGCCCATGCAAGCAGATGGAACCGGTCCTCGAAGCAATTGCTTCCTCGGCCGAGGTGAAGATCGTGAAGGTCGATGTAGATCAGCATCAAGCACTCGCAGCCGAGCACCAGGTCCGAGGCGTACCGACATTCCTCATCTTCAGCAATGGTGAGTTGAAAGAGCGTCTCGTCGGTTACCAGCCGGAGCCGCAGTTGCGCGAGATTATCGAATCGCTCAGTAGCTAGATTACTCGATACGGTTGCTCTTGCAAACCGCAGTCGAGAGAGATCGGTAAGAGTAGTATAAGATAACACATTGTAACCCAGTAATATAACACAACCTTATTACCTATCGGCCCTAGGATATGGCATGGCAGACCAACGACTCGAGGTCTGGTGTGCGGGCAAGGACTGGTGCCCGATCACCACGACCACCACGCTCATTGGACGGAAATGGCATCCGGTTATCCTGCATCGACTTCTCGAAAACGGTCCGCTCGGGTTCAACGACCTCAAAACCGAAGTCGATGGAATCTCGAGTAAAGTCCTCTCAGACAGCCTCGAAGACCTCGAGGAGAAGGGATTCATCACGAGACATGTGGTGAACGACAAACCGGTCCGGGTATCCTACGAGCTGACCGATCTCGGTGAATCACTTGAGGTAGTTATTTTCGCGATGCGTGACTGGGGGATGGAACACCTCAAACCTCCTGAACCAACCTAATACCATTCCGCGGTAGTTTTCAACGTTGATTGCATCCTCCAACCTGTGGAAACCGTCGCCACATCACTATCGAACCCCTTCGGGATGCGTCCCCCTTGTGCCAACCGGTGTAGTGATGACATCCCTGCCGTCTTCGGATATGGGAATCCGAACGCTGACTTTCATCTCATTGGCGATCATCCAGGTCGTCACGGTGGTGCCTCGACCGGGATTCCGTTCACCGACAATCCAGCAAGTGTACGTCTCCTCGAGGTGCTCGCCTCGGTCGGTATTGGAGCCGTCTCCGATGATATCCCAACCGGTGACAACCTGTTCATGAGCTATCTGCACCTCTGTTGCCCCCCAGATGGAGGGGATCCCGAACCAGCGATGTACGCAGATCTCGAACGGTTCTTCGATGCGGAGTTGAGAGCGATCGCCGCGCACGTGCTCATGCCAGTCGGCCCCCGGGCAATCGAACATGTAATCAAGAACTTCACCGCCATCCCACTCTCGGAGGTCGACCCAGGAACCTTGCATGGCGAAGATCTCGCCGGGAGTGGTTTCCTCATCGTCCCGATCAAGGAACCCGCCTCGTGGACCGAAGCTGATGCAACGCTGCTCCGTGAAACGCTCATATCAATCGTCGCCTCGGACTACCAGCAAGAGGCGGATCTCACCCGCTTCTTCCCGACCAATACCCAGTACCTCGTCCGCTAGCTCGGGGAGTGAAGCCAGATATATTCATCCAGAGGTGTTAATCACCACATGGTAGCATCAGCACCGGTGACCGACGAACTCCCTGACAGTCCGTTCCATACCGTTGGTACCGACCACATCACCGTCTGGGGGTCGAACGAGGCGGACACAATCGAATTTTATCGGGATCTCCTCGGTATGCCGCTCGTGCTCAAGCAACCGAATCTCGATGACCCGAGTCAGACGCACCTCTTTTTCGACACGGGGGATGGAAGGATCCTCACGTTCTTCGTGAGCGATAACCGGCCTTCAAATCGAGGCCCTCAACGAGGTGGCATTGGGGCCGTACATCACCTCTGTTTCAGCGTCGAGCCGGAACATTACCGAGACATCATGGCTGCGCTCGAGGAGCGGGGCATTGGCTACAACGTATTCGATCGAGGAATCTTTCACTCGATCTATACGACCGACAACAACGGATTGGTCATCGAACTCTCCGCAGACAAGTATGAGATTCCAGGAGAGAGGCGCGGGGAGATCCTTGTCGAGGCGCAACGGCTCCGTGAAGCAGACGATGCAGAGTACGCCAAGGATGAACATCTCCGACAAGCAATCGAGAACCTCGGCCTCGAGGTGATCCCGAACGATCTACCGGATGCGGCCACCGGTGTAGGTAGTATCGACTGACCAATCATAGTGCTCGTCACAAGTGACACTCACGTCAATCAGTGACATGTAAACGGATGGGCAATCGTGCACCGCTCCTAGGGATTGGAAAAGGCGAATCGAGTCTTCACGGCTGATTACCATATCTGATAACCTCGTCAGTAAGGCTATGTAGTTCCTCCGATGCAAATGACACAGTGACTATGTACCTTTGGGCGTGTCCCCATTGTGAGTTCACCGTCTGGACGCCCAGCAATGAGGTCGTGTATGGGGAAATCAAATCGCACTGTATACATCATTTCAGGGACGCCTTCTCGCGGACCTTCTTCAAAACCTCCTGGACATGTACAAAGTGTGGTGCAGGTGATACTCGGGTCGAAGAGAATGATGCAGTTGCGTCGTTTCAAGACCATATGCTGAATCATCTTTCCGACCGGATCGGCACCAGCACCAACATGCAAGCTGATATTGGAGGTTCCGCAGATGTTCTGTTTTTGACACCGGAAGATCGGAGAGGGATCCATCTCATCAGGAAGGCTTTCGTCTGCCAGGGTGACGTGGTAGTGACGGTTACCAGAGACGTCAAGAACTGGCTCAAGTTGCTCTCTCAACGGACTGAGGAGCGACCGAAACAGGTCATCCTCATCAGTCCGTCAATGGACCTCCCCGAGCAGATAGCCTCGACCAGGATAACACCGATTCCACTAGAGGAGAACTGTAGCATTGGTGCCATTGGGAAGACCCTCACGAAATCGCTCACGAATCTAGCAGGTGATGATCAACAGATCACCGTCGAGTTCGATATGCTCTCAAGGGTCATCGATGCCTGTGACACCAACGATGCGTTCCGATTCCTCCATCTCGTCGATGGATTGACCTCAAAGGTTGGAGCGAACGCCATCTTCCCCTTCGATCCTGCCTGGGTACCGCACCCAACGTTGAACGTTTTCGCGAACCTGTTCGATATCGTCCTGCTTGGTGAACGAGACCGTCTTAGGCGGTATGTACTTCGAAAATACGAATTTAGGGATGAAGAAGCACCAGATCGTACCTCCGCACGGATCACGGTCCCGGTTCAGCGTATGGTTCAAACCGGAGCTGACCGCAATTCAAACCGCTGAGGAGCGTCCCGTCAGCCAGTATACTCGAGGGTGTAGATCTGGCGATCATTCGTCCGATCAAAGATGATATCAATATCATAGGTACCCGGTTCGAGGGCGATCGCCTCGCCATCTTCGTCTATGACGGTCGCTCGGACAGTATCAGTCCCTGGACCATTATAGTTGAACTCCTCGTCGAACTCGAGTTGTAGCTCACTTTGGAACGCCGTATCCGGGTCGAGGCGCATCTGGAACTCACCCGTGTACTCGACCGTCACATCGAGGAGTCCAGCCTCTGCATCGACAATCGATATCTCAGTAACAGAGGCTGACGATGGGTGTTCGAGTTCATGCGTGGATTCAGTGATGATGTTTCCCCATACTGACTCGACCCATATCGTATATGATCCAACCTCAGGGGATTCGAATGGGGACGAGTACGGGCGCAAGAAGAGGGTCGTCGTCGGTTGGTTCAGCTCATCTTGACCGAACCAGTACTCATGTTGCACCCCAGATGGTGTCTCGATTACCACCCTGAGCGGATCACCATCGGTTTGAATCCCAACCGCAAAACGATGGGCGAGAGGGCACTCTTCATCATCGAAAATGTCCTCATAGGCACCCGGTTCGCCGCATGAGAACACCGGATCAATGCCAGTGATCGAGGTATCAGACGTCGAATACACCCCCTGTCCAACGAGTGCGATCGGTACGATGGTTGCGAACATGAGCAGGATCACCGCCATGAACACCAGCTTGTACTTGATGATCGGCCAAAGTTCATCCTCATACCGGACAGCGAGATACGTTGCACCGAAGGCCAGACCTATCCCGATGAGTCCTGCAGTGACCATTGCAAATGGGTGGACGTTGATTGGATACGGACCTGCCCCCCATTCAGGATAGATCACCACACGGACGATGAAGACACTCACCAAGGGTATCACCAACCACGTGAAGGCGATCTCTGCCCAATCGGCTCGGATGACGGATTGGGTGAACCACGAGATGAGCGCGATTCCGAAGACACTCATTCCGAGTGCGAGTTCGGGATCGATCAGATGGACCGAGGGCTCGTAGGCGTAGAAGAGGAGCATCGGGAGCACCGAGACTAGGGCGATGACCACGGCACTCACTGAGGTCTTGATGGGGGACCTGATGACCATCAGCTGTTTCGATTTACGTGGTTGACACGAAAACCAGTTACGAATCGACCGATGGCGTGGGTACTGTTGACATGCCAAAATGACTTCGTTGACTGACGATCGGTTCAGGAGAAGGCATGCCGGTGGAGTTGAGTATGATCGCTGTGTACCTCATGATACAATCGATTCCACATGAACGATCTCGTACCGGACCACGGGCGGACGCTTCGACGTGCATGGTCGACTGGGCGATATCCATCACTTGCCCCAAATCTGCTGCAGCCGATCGCCAACCTCGTCCATGCGGGTGGAATCGAACCAGACGATGATGTCTTGGATGTCGGTTGCGGGACTGGCAACGTTGCGCTTACCGCAGGGCGAAACCAGGCCAACGTCGTCGGGATCGACCTCACCCGACAGATGCTCGATCTAGCCGGGAAGAGCTCGAGCCTCGCCGGCCTCAACAGGTTGACGTGGATCGAGGGTGATGCGCAACAGCTTCCATTCAAACCTGCCTCGTTCGATGTCGTCCTCTCGAACTTCGGGCATATCTTCGCTCCTTCGGTCGAGCGCGCGACCAGTGAGATGATCCGCGTCACTCGACCAGAGGGTCGCGTCGCGTTCACCGCCTGGACGCCGACCGGGATCGTCGGAGAGCTTGCAGCACTATTGGTCGACTACACCGAAGGGGCGGAGAATCCACTGACTGGGTCGCTGCAGTGGGGTGACCCAACGCACGTCAGAAATCACACCGACCACATCCGAGACCTCACGTTCGAGCGGCGGATCGCTCGATTCCGATATGTCTCACCGGCGCATTTCTGGCAGGAGTTCGCCGAGGAATCAGGCCCCCTATCACCGGTCATCGGCTCAGTTGCCGATACCGAAGGGACGAAGGCCAACCTTCGGGACGATGCCCTCGAACTCCTCGAAGATTGGTTCGCCGATAACGCCATCAGGGTCGAGTATCT
>SKSH01000164.1 GCA_007118075.1 Halobacteriales archaeon | reverse complement strand
TGTGAAGGTACTCCTCGTTGAGTTCGACGCGTTCGAGTAACTCGACGATTCGTCGATGGCGTTCTTTCCTCGAGATATCTCGATTCTTTAGTGGCACCTCGAGCGACTTGCCGATTGTTCGTCGTGGATTGAGGCTCGAAGTTGGGTCCTGGAAGACCATCTGGATGTTCGAGCGGATCCACGATATCTGCTCCTCTCCCGGATAGGTGATGTCCTCCCCATCGAAGACAATCTGACCGTCGGTCGTCCCGGTCAGCCCGATAATCGTCCTTGCGATGGTACTCTTCCCGCTTCCGGATTCACCGATGAGCGCGAAGGTGTCACCACGGTCAATGGAGAAGCTGACCCCATCGACCGCCTTGACCTGACCGACAGTTCGGTTGAGGATCCCGCCCTTGATCGGGAAGTGCTTCTTGAGCTCGTCGACCTGCAATAGCGGTTCAGTCATCTGTCTCACTCTCCATGGTGGGTTGTGGTGCCTCTGGATGGCCATCCATTGCCTGGCGGGTCCGCTCGATGGTGGGTATCTCGCGAGCAGTGTCAGATGGCTGATCGTAGAGCACACACTCCACCGCGGTGGTCGCACCCTGCTCGACCATCGGTGGGCGCTCACTCCGACAGCGTTCGTATGCGTATGGACAGCGTGGGTGGTACCGGCACCCATTGGGCGGGTTGAGATACTCCGGCACGCTGCCATCGATCCCTTTCGCCATCTCTCCCCCGGTGAGCCGGGGAATCGAAGCGATCAATCCTTGAGTGTACGGATGCTTCGGTTCAGCGAAGATATCCTCGGTTGGTGCAGTTTCCACGATCCGACCACCGTACATGATGTAGACCCGGTCGCTGATCTCCCGAGCCACCCCGAGGTTGTGCGTGATCATCAACAGGCTCAGATCACGTTCCTCGATGAGGCGTTTCAACAGGGTGAGTATCTGGTCATGGATGGTGACATCCAGCGCAGTTCCCGGCTCATCAGCGATCAACATCGTCGGTTCATTCAACAACGCCTGGGCGATGAGCACCCGTTGGCACATGCCGCCCGACAGTTGTGTCGGATAGCTCTCCATGACGTCCTCAGGGTCCGGCATCTGTACCTCACGCAACATGTCGATCGCTCGTTGACGGGCCTCCTCGCGCCCATTGCCGGTGTACTTACGTTTGAGGTACTCGAGCACGCCAGTGGTACCTCGACCACCGAATTGCGCGGTATCGGTCAGCTGTTCTCCGATCGTAAAGACCGGGTTCAGGCTCGACATCGGATCCTGGAAAATCATGCTCATCTCCCTGCCTTTGAGCATGGAGAACTCCCGGTCGGACATCGCCTGCAGGTCCTGTCCATCGTAGATCATCTCACCGTTGATATCGGCGGTGGCAAGCAGCCGGAGGATGGCCTTCATCGTCACCGATTTACCGCATCCAGTCTCACCGGCGATGGCGACTACCTCCCCGCGACCGACTGACAGACTGACCCCATCGATGACCTTGTGGATACCGTCGAAGCTCTCGAAGTCGACGGTGAGATCCTTGATGGTCAACAGCGGATCGTCGACAACCGATTCTTCCCAGCTCATCGGTCCACCTCCACATCGAAGAGATCTCTGAGGCCGTCACCGACCATGTTGAATCCCATCACGACGAACATGATGGCGAAACCTGGGAACAGGGCCACCCACCAGGAACCCGGTAGGTAGGTGGTCCCTTGACTAACCATCGTCCCGAGACCTGGTTGCGGCGGCTGTGCACCGACACCGATGAACGACAGACCGGCTCCGATGAGGATCACGAACCCCGCATCTAGGGTGATCTTGACCAGGATCGGTGAGAGAATGTTTGGCAAGATCTCTTTGAACATGATGTGTGGCGTGCTTGCACCAGCTATCTTAGCAGCCTCGACATATGCCTCGTTACGTTCGCTGGATACCAGGCTCTGGGTCAGTCGAGCATGCCACGTCCACCACAGTGCGGCAATTGCTATCATCGCATTGACCAGATTCGGCTCGAGTGCTGAGGTGATCGCCAGCGCCATCACGAGCGGTGGGAGTGCGAGGAACGTGTCGGTCATCCGCATGATGACGTTCTCCGTTCGACCACCGTAGTAGCCGGCGACCATCCCGAGCGTGATACCAACTGGGACCCCAAAGCCGAGTACGACCACGACCAACATGAGTGAGAGTCGGAAACCGAAGAGCACCCTGGAGAACACATCCCGTCCGTTTTGATCCGTGCCGAACGGGTGATCCAGGCTCGGCGACTGCAAGGCGTTCGGGAAATCCGTGAACGACCCAGCATGTTCAGGATGTGGTGCGATCCACGGGGCGAGGATCGCTAAGAGGATCACGACGACGACGATCAACAACCCGATGAAGCCGACCCGGTCGTTCATGAATCGCAGCCATGCCCGACGCCAGCTCTCACGGCGTGCCTCAGGGATACGCCGGTCAATCCAGCCTCGTTCTTGACTGATGGTGCTCATGTCAACCCACTCCGCTCGAGTTGGATCCGTGGATCGACCCGTCCCAAGAGGAGATCGACCACGAAGTTAACCGTCACAAAGGCGATACCGATGGTCATGACGACACCAACAACGGCGTTGAAGTCGTTGGATAACACCGCGTTGACACCGTACTCGGCGAGTCCAGGCCAGTTGAACACGAGTTCGATCAGGAATGCGTTCCCGAGCAACGAGGCATACAAGAGCCCGAGGATGGTCAACACCGGGACGAACGCGTTCTTGAGCGTATACTTGTAGACCACCAGCCAGTTCGGAAGCCCGAATCCGCGCTCTGCTTCGATGTAGTCCTTGCGCTGGACGTCGATCATGGTCGAGCGGGTGATCCGCATGATCTGTCCGATCCCCGCCGCCGATAGGGCCAATGCTGGCAGGAGGATGTGCATCCAGGCGTCGAAGTGGGCAGCCAGGCTCCCCGACAACAGGGTGTCGATCAACATGAAGCCGGTCTCACGGGTCACCTCATCTCTGAACTCTCTCGAGATACGGCCGGTGATCGGCATGATTCCGAGGAACCAACCGAAGATTAGCTGGAACAATATCCCAAGGAAGAACCCTGGGATGCTCACCGTGGCGAACGCCAGCATCCGTGTGGCATTGTCGATATGCCCGTCTTTATGCTGTGCCGCAAGGATGCCGAGACCGATGCCAAGCACGATCGTGAACGAAATCGCAACCGTGATGAGTTCGATCGTCGCCGGTAGATGACGGATGATGTCGTCAAGAACCTGATTTCGGGTCTCAAGACTCATCCCGAGGTCTCCGGTGAGCAACCCTTGCATGTACTGAATGTACTGCATCCACACCGGCTGATCGATTCCCATATCCGCGGCGAATGCCTCGACCTGCTCATCGGTTGCGAGCGGGCCAAGTGCCATTCGTGCCGGGTTACCGGGGAGGATTCGGGAGACGGCGAAGATGATGATGGAGAGCCCAACTAAGCTCACCAACACGCCGAGTAACCGGCGTACGATATATTGCCAATATTGCATCGAGGATGTATGGTGTTAGACGTCCCAGTAGTAATCGTGCCACCAATAGTCGAAGCTCATCGCCGGCCTGAAGGTGTACCCTCCGATGTTTTCATGCCACGCATGCCGTTTGGTCTCGACGTAGACGAAGATACTCGGGTACAGTTCAGCGATACGTGCCTGAGCTTGTCGTTGGAGATCGGCCTGCTCATCGGGATCGATGGCTGCACGTGATTGGTCGATGAGGGAGTCAACTTGGTCGTCCTCAAGGTGCTCCATGCTCATCCACGTGGCTGCTGCCTCTGAATGGTACATATTGAACAGGTACGCATCGACTGCTGGATACACCGGACCGTAGAACACGTGGTTCACATGACCGGTCTGTTCTGGATCGGTTGCCATCTCCGTCATCCGTCCCCACGTCTGTGGATTGATTTCGACCTCGATGCCGATGTCCTCCATGTTGTCCTGGAAGAGCAGCGCATTTTGCTCCTGTCGGTCGACATCACGGACGTGGGTAAAGACAATCTCGACCTCGCCTTCTTCGTATCCGGCATCTTCGAGGATTTGCCGCGCATACTCCGGATCATACGTCGGTTGCTCGACATCCGGGTTGTGTGCATCGAAGACGGGGGCCACTGGGCCCTGTGCCGGTTCTGCGACTGACACGATCTCTGAGTACGCCGTCTCATAATCGAAGCCGTAGGCAATCGCCTTACGAACCTCGATATCGTCAGTTGGCGCTCGCTGTGTGTTCATCTTGAAGTACAACAGCGTCGCCGTCGGGATATCTTCGACCGCAATGTCTTCTTCTTCTAACAAGGTATCGTACATCGACATGCTCTGATACTGACTCGTCATGTCGAGTGCACCGGTCCGCATGGATGAGAGCACGGTCGAGTCCTCATCGAAGATCTCCACTCGCACCTCGCGCATGGAGTTCTGATGGAAGTCGATGAAGTAGTCATCGAATCGTTCGAACTCGATGTGCGAACCACGCTCAAAATCACCGAGCTCGTACGCTCCACTTCCAGCATCGACATCGTCGAGGAGTTCCGATCCGAGGTCATCATCGGCGGTCTCCTGGATGAATTCCTTGTCGACGATGAATTGGAGTGACAACACCGAGAGGAACGGAGCGTGTGGTTCCTCAAGTGTCATGCTGACGGTATAGTCGTCTTCGGCGACCACATTATCGGCATCGAGGACCGCACCAACGAGAGATGAGTATCCCTCACCAATACCGAGCATCCGCTCGACCGAGAAGACCACGTCTTCGGCGGTGAGTTGATTGCCGCTGTGGAAGGTGATGTCATCTCGGAGTTCGAAGACGTATTCGAGCCCGTCCTCAGAGATGGTCCAATCCTCTGCTATGTGAGGCTGCATGACCCCCTCTCCATCTGGGAACACGAGTGGATCATACAGGTTGACCATCGCCATGACCTGCGTGTAGTCGGTCCCCTTGGCTGGATCGACCGTCCCGAAGCGTTGGACTGCGTTGAGTACCATCGTATCTGGGACGTCATCTGGAGGTGTGTCTCCAGGGTCAGTGTCGTCGTCATCGCCGAGACAGCCGGCGAAACCGGCGACACCAACCGCGCCTAGCCCCTGCAGGAACCGCCGACGGGAGTTCTTTGAACGAAACACCTGGGTCATCTTCACACCACGTTGGTCAGCTACATCATCTGGTGAGTTGTTGCTCGCCATGCCAACACATAGCAGATGCCGAAACGTCATCATAAAGTTATCGGAATGGAACCAAATAGAGGAATTTGTACGGAAATTATCGTCACAGATGTATCGATATGCCCTTCTCATGGCGTCTTTCGTGTGAGACGATAACACGGTCCTTCAGGTCCCGAACTGACTCGAACTATTCCACTCAGATCAAAACTACGCTATTTCGAATCCAACCGGTTCCGCTTGATTCGGTTGTTCGAAACAGACCATTACCCTGGTAGCCTCGTCGCGAGGATGCCACCGATCGACCCCAATATGACCGGATAGACCACACCAGCGATGAAGATGGTGGGCAGCAGGTCAGGACTGATCCCGTTGTGGTTGACGAGGTACCATCCGATCACGATCACTGGACCGTACCCAAGGATGACGCTGCCACCGGCCAGAAGTCCCTCCCGTGGGGACGCCGCATCAGCATGGACGCTAATCAGGAATCCACCGATCAATAGGAGGAGCAGTGGTAGTAGATACAGGAGTTGAAGGTTCCCATCGCCCTGGGTGATGAGGTCGATGGTCGTCGTCGCCTCGATGAACCCCAACCGGGCGGTGACCCTGAGGTCGACGAAGTGAGCCCCATAGTAGAACCAGCCAACCGCACGCCAGGTGCCGATCGGTTCTGCCTGAAAGAGGGCGAGGACGATCTCGATCGGCTCGAGTGTCGACTCGATTTCCCTGCCAAGCCAGAGGTAGGTGAGGGCATAACCGGCCAGGAAAGCACCGATACCACTGACTGTCCCTGCGATGGCTGTCCGGGGGAGGTTGATAGTTGGCATGGATCGATCAGCGCGATTCAGATTCGCATCCACACGTGGTGCTGTGGTCCGATAAGTTTGGCGTGTCCAGCAACGACGCAGTGCGAATGCGTTCCCGAGCACGAGGAAACATCTAGCCCGTGGTATGGTTCATACGACGTCCTCGATTCCAGCGAGTAGTCGACAATCGGGATGTTCCCGATATCAGCTCTCCTGAGTACCTCTGCCGTGGTAAGTCCGGTCTTCGTTGAGTCGTTGATGGTTCTGCCCTCGAACACTTACCTTGCATGGGGATGTCGTTGGCGGTCGTACCACTGGGTTCATCGAATTCCTCCTCTGTAAGCGATCGGAGGTACCGGAATATCGAATGCTGCATGAGTTTCATTTGGGGGTAAGCTACCCAATAGCGGAAAAGGTTACCCCTCAAAGAGCGTTGTGAGACTGGTCTACGATGGATGTCGTCCAATGACTCTGTGTTCGATCATTTGGCTCATAACCCGAAAAGCTACGAGGCCTGTGTGACAACTCACAGCAATCATGGCCCGAGTGCTGGCAACAGAAGTGAACGATTCAACCGTGGAAGTCGACCGAAACCCCTGGTCTGGCAGTCTGAGCCTGCACGTCGATGGAGAGCGGGTAGGATTCTCCTTCATGCCAGTGATCTGGAACACCATCATGTACATGGCGTTGTTCGTATTGGGATACGCTCTTGGTGTCGGCTGGATCTGATACCCTAATCGAATCACCTCCTTGGATGATTTCGATTGAAACCCCGAAAGGTTAGGCCACCGGCGACGAACCCCAGTGCATGATCGATCCGGAGACCGCGCGCCAACAGTTGGCCGATGGCTCGCTTCGCCCCTATGAACTCGACGAGCTCGTCGGCCATGAGGCGGCAACAACCATCCGCCGTGAGCACTACGAGGCCACGCTCGGTGTCTCACTCGACACCATCGGCGAGTACACTCTTTCGGCCGAGCAGGCGCAGTCGAACATCGAGAATATGGTCGGTGCCGTACAGATTCCCCTCGGGCTCGCTGGTCCGCTCACCGTCGATGGCGAGCATGCATTCGGATCATACCATCTTCCGCTTGCCACGACCGAGGGAGCGCTCGTCGCGAGTGTCAATCGCGGTTGTCGGCTGCTCGAGGCCGGTGGTGGCGTCACTGTGCGTATCACCGATGCCAAGATGACTCGAGCACCGGTGTTCAGACTGCCCGGCGTCGAGGCTGCCACGGACACGATCGCCTGGCTCCTCGAGCACGAGGCGACTGTCATCGAGGCCGCAGAAGAGACGACCAACCACGGCGAGGTCCTCGCGATCGACCCGTACGTCGTCGGTGACAACTTCTTCCTCCGCTTCGCCTTCGACACCAAGGATGCGATGGGGATGAACATGGTGACCGTGGCGACGCGGGCTGCCTGCCAGCTTATCGAAGCTGAGACTGATGCGGAGCTTGTCGCCCTGAGCGGCAACCTCTGCACCGACAAGAAACCAGCGGCGATCAACGCCGTCGAGGGGCGTGGCTACACGGTGACCGCCGAGGCGACCCTGTCCGATGATATCCTCGAAGAGGTGCTCGGGGTCCCAGCAACGGCACTCGCGGAGGTGAACACCCGGAAGAATCTCATCGGTAGTGCGAAGGCTGGGAGCCTTGGTTTCAACGCACAGGTGGCGAACGTCGTCGCCGCGATGTTCCTCGCGACCGGTCAAGATGAGGCCCAGGTCGTCGAGGGATCGAACGCGATCACGACCGTCGATGTGCGTGACAATGGTGTCTACGTGTCGGTGACACTGGCGAGTCTCGAACTGGGGACCGTTGGTGGCGGGACGAAACTTGGTACACAAGCTGAAGCACTCGACCTGCTGGGGGTTGCCGGTGGTGGAGATCCCCCAGGAACGAATGCGAAGGCATTGGCAGAGATCGTCGCATCGGCCTCATTGGCCGGTGAGCTCTCGTTACTTGGTGCCCTTGGATCGAGACATCTCGCAGAAGCGCACGAACGTCTTGGCCGGTGAGGTGACCACAGGAGACTCTGGGGATGTGAGACGCCCAACGATGATCTATTAGCTGACTGGCCGGGTCGGGTAGTTTGGATGCGTTACCTGGCGGTAGCGCCACCAGGCTGCTACGTTAGCTGCCCCAAGGGCGACTATGAAGCCGAGCGCCAGATCGACCGGTCCGACACCGTCGATGGAGAGGCCAGTCACGAGCATGAATAGGACCCAGACGGCGAGGTACGTGATGATCGCGGTTAGCGCAATGGCGACGATTTTCATCCCGGTCAGCATCCCCGGTTCGTAGCCGCATTCGGAACAACGGACCGCCTCAATCGGGATATCCGAGCGGCACTTCTGGCAGGTGCCCGTCGATACCATACGAATCTACTGTGGCCAATGGAAATGAGTATTACTCTCACCGGTCAGGTTTGATTATTCGAACAACGACTTGAGATTTTCTATCGATAGGTTCCGTCCAGAGGTGGGCATCACGACGGTTTTGCCGGTGAGTTCGTCTGTCATGGCCAGTGCACCGGCGACCGCACTCGCACTGGCACCCTCGATGAGGATGTGCTCATGCTCGAGCATCCCTCTGAGGGCACTTTTGAGGTCAGTATCATCGACGAGGACGAAGTCATCGAGGTACTCACGGAGGATATCGACGGTGAGTGCGAATGGTACCCGTGTGGCCAGTCCCTCTGCGAACGTCTCCATCGTGGGATACGGCTCGAGGGTGCCATCCCGCCATGCCTGATGCATGCCTGGAGCGGCACTCGATTGCACGCCGATAATCTCGGCATCGGTCAGCTCGCCGACGGAGAGACAGTACCCAGATGCACTCGAGCCACCGCCAACAGGTGAGAACAGTACGTCGACCTCCGGTCGGTCCTCGATCACCTCGAGACCCGCTGTCCCGACCCCGGCGATGAGGTGTGGTTCGTTGGCAGAGTGGACATATCGGTATCCCTCCTCGCTGGCGAGGTGCTCGGCATGCTCTCTCGCCTCGTCGAAGTCGTCACCTTGGTGCAACACCTCGGCCCCCAGTCGCTCCATCGAGGCAACCTTGCCAGGATTGGCATCATCGGGCACACAGATCACGACCGGCACCTCGAACTCACGACCGGCATACGCGATCGACTGGCCGTGATTACCCGTGCTCGCCGCAATGAGGCCTGGTTCGCGAAATTCATCATCCAGTTGGGAGACGAGGTAGACTCCTCCACGAACTTTGAACGCTCCGATGGGGGAGACATCTTCACGTTTGAGGTACACCTCGGCATCCAGTTCGTGCGAGAGCCACTCCGATCGAACCAGCGGTGTCCTTGGGAGGTGTTCCTGTACGACCGAGTGTGCGTGTCGGAGGTCATCGATCGTCGGTGGGGTCAGCTCGTGATACGGGAAGATGGTCGACGCATCCGGTGACTTGATAGGTTCGTACTTGCCCATATGCCACTCAGAAGGTGTCAACCAGCGATAAAACCCTCGTGCTCGACCGGAAGACTCTCAGGCCAGTTCGTGGATACGGTCGGCAACAGTATTCCCGAACTCGCTTGTCGCGACTTTCGTGGCCCCTTCCATCTGTCGCTCGAGGTCGTACGTGACGATCCCATCGCCGATCACCGATTCGATTGCCTCGATGATGAGCTCGCCAGCATCCTCCCATCCGAGGTAGTCGAACAGGAGCTGCCCGGAGAGGATCATCGCGGTGGGGTTGACCTTGTCCTTGCCGGCGTGTTTCGGTGAGGAGCCATGGACCGGTTCGGCAAGGATGCGACCGTCGCCGGTATTGGCACCAGGAGCGATACCGAGACCGCCGATCTGGGCACCCGCTGCATCAGAGAGATAGTCGCCGTTGAGGTTGGGAAGCGCGAGGATGTCATAGTCGTCCGGACGAAGCATGAGCCACTGTAACATTGCGTCGGCGATGCGATCATTGACGACAACGGCACCCTCTGGTGGTTCGCCATCGCGCTCCTCCCAGAGCGTATCCTCGGTGATGACCTCGTCGCCGTACTCCTCCTCGGCGACCTCGTACCCCCAATCGCGGAAGGCTCCCTCGGTAAACTTCATGATGTTCCCTTTGTGGACGAGGGTGACGAACGTCCGATCGTGCTCAAGGGCATAGTCGATCGCTCGACGGACAAGTCGTTTCGTGCCGAATTCGGTGATCGGTTTGATCCCGATCCCGACCGGTCCATCGTGGATCGAGCCGGCCTCACCCATCTCTTGTTCGAGGAACCGCCGAACGTCCTCGACCTCATCACTCCCCGCTTCCCACTCGATGCCGGCATAGACATCCTCGGTCGCCTCTCTAAAGCACACAAGGTCCATCTTCTCTGGATGTTTCATCGGTGATGGGATTCCGTCGAGGTGGAACGTCGGACGGACGTTCGCGTATAGATCGAGTGTCTTTCGAAGGGCGACATTGATGCTACGGTAGCCAGCACCAACCGGCGTCGTAAGTGGTCCCTTGATACCGACGCGGTATGTCTCAAGCGTCTCGATCGTCTCGTCTGGAAGCAACTCACCGTATCGCTCTTCGGCGTCTGCACCGGCATACACTCGCATCCAGTGGATCTTGCGACCGGTCGCCTCGGCGGCGGCAGAGAGTACCTCCCTCGCCGCTGGGGTCACGTCAACGCCGGTTCCGTCTCCACGGATGTACGGGATGACCGGTTCATCCGGTACTGAGAGGGCACCGGTATCCTCATCTTCGAGCGTCACTGGTTCGCCGTCTGCAGGCACCTCGATAAAGTCGTACGCCATCGTTAGTTCACTCTTCACCGAAAGCGGCTAAAAGGGCTGCTCTTCGCGGTTGCATCAAGTCATTTCGGTGGGTTGATTTCCACGCACCCACCCCCGAAGAGCATGCACGTGCTCGTTCATGGCGGTGCTGGTGGTGCTCCTCGTGAACCGGCTGCCCGACAGAAGGTCCTGGATGAAGCGGTCAGCGATGGCCTCGAGGCTGCCACACCGATTGAGGCGGTCAAAGCGGCCGTCAGGTGTCTTGAGGACTCTCCTCGGTTCAATGCTGGGACCGGTGGGACGATCCAGAGCGATGGGATATACCGCAGTGATGCCGGTATCATGACCGACGACGGATCGATTGGGGCGGTGTGTAATCTCACCGGCATCAGACATCCGGTCGATCTCGCTGATTCGGTACGAACAGAGCTTCCACACATCTTTCTCGGTCCTGCTGGTGCCATGGCATTCGCAGAGCATCTCGGGATCGATACGGGATACGATCTCTCGACCGATCGGCTCACCGAACGCTTTGAGGCCGAGGGTGTACCAGCGGATTTCGCTGGCCAGCTCAGGTTCGTCTCCGAACGCTTTGATGCTCCCAGACCATCTGACGATCTCGATACAGTGGGGGCAGTCGCCACTGACGGTGAAACCCTTGCAGCGGCGACCTCCACCGGCGGCCGCTGGCTCGCCTTACGAGGACGCATCGGCGATGTTCCACAGGTGGGCTGTGGTTACTACGCCTCGCCCGCCGGTGCGGTCAGTACCACCGGCAACGGGGAGGCGATTGCACAGGTCACGCTCGCACGGCTCGTCGAGCGCCAACTCGAGCGTGGTCACGAGGTCCAACAGGCAGTCACCGAGGCGATGGCCACCTTCGAACGGGAGACGGATGCCACCGCTGGTGTGATCGCGATCACGGCTGCTGGCGAGATAGGGTCTGCCTACAACTCTGCACGCATGCAGACGGCCGCCGGTTCTCGTCGGTGAGCCAGCGTCGGAACCCCTATGAACGGCCTGGGCGAAGGCAGCCCCATGGCAGACGAAGCGGTGGACCTCGACGACGAACGGTACGAGAAGCACCGCGAGGCGGGTGAGATCCTCGCCCAAGTCCGCGAGGAGACCGTCGAGCGGATCGAGCCAGGTGTCTCACACCTCGAGGTTGCAACGTACGCCGAAGATCGTATCCGTGAACTCGGTGGTGAGGTGGCCTTCCCACTCAACATCAGCATCGATGAGGTAGCCGCCCACGACACACCCAGTGCGGATGACGAACGCGTGTTCGGTGAGGAGATGATCAACATCGATCTCGGTGTCCATATCGATGGTTGGCTGGCCGACACGGCCATCACGGTGGATTTCACCGGAAATGACGACCTGGTCGAGGCGAGCGAGGCGGCCCTCGAAGCCGCCATCGACACCATCGGGCCTGGTGTCCATACCGGTGAGGTCGGGGCGGCCATCGAGGAGACCATCGACGGGTATGGGTACAATCCGGTCGTCAATCTCACCGGCCACGGTCTTGGACACTACGACCAGCACTGCCCACCGAATATCCCGAACCGAGCCGTCGAACAGGGGATCGAACTCGAGGTGGGACAGGTGGTGGCCATCGAACCGTTCGCCACCGATGGAGGCGGGAAGGTGATGGAGGGTAGCCGGACGGAGATCTTCGTCCTCGAACGAGAGGACGCACCGGTTCGCGACCGGACCAGCCGTGAGGCATTCAAGCAGATCGTCGAGGAGTTCACGACGCTCCCGTTCGCCACTCGATGGCTCGATGTGCGCAGACCGGAGATGGCGTTGCGACGGCTCTTGCAACATGAGGTCATCGACTCGTATCCGGTCCTCAAGGAGGACGAGGGATGTCTCGTGAGTCAGCGAGAGCACACCGTCATTATCACCGATGATGGTGCTGAGGTCACGACCCGCTGACACACGCTCGGAACCTGTCATCGCAGGTGGCCAAACGTCACGTACCTCGGTTCATATCAGACGATTCATGGTCTTGAGCGCCATGCCTCCCTGTCATGGGACGGTTGGCTGCAGATCCCCTCGTGTATATGGCCCTCGGCTTGCTCGGCGTGTCTATTTCCATGCATCTTCTCGCTGGTCTTGCAGAGCTCAGGCGGGTTCTCACCGATGAAGGCCTCTTCTGGTTTATGCTGAGCATGTTCATCGCCGCGCTCTTGCCGATCATCATCGTTTGGGCGATGTGGAATAATCACCTCCCCGTTGGACCCACGTATCTCGTTTTCGCCGGGTTGATGTCGCTCTATCTAGTTGCCTATGCCGACGTACATGGGTTCGGCCACCTAGAATCGCTGACCGGCATCGACCTGCACACCCACGACCATGTCGGTCACGATCATCACGACCACAATCACCATGACCATGGCCACGAGGAACATGGCGACGGTTCCGCCATTGATACGGTCGTTGACCATCTCCGTGGTGATATCATCGCCCTGCTCAGCAAACTCGCAGAAGGAACCGCCGTGATCGTCTTCGGTGGCCTCGCCATCCGCGACTGGTGAGCCGGGAGCGTAATCCTCCTCGGTGACACACAGACCACCGTCGACATTTTGGTCACAGCTGGTGAGACGCAGATATGGAGCAGCTATTCGCCCCGTGGCGGATCGAGTGGGTCACCCGAGAAAAACCTCCGGAGGAGGCCGACGAATGCGTGTTCTGCACGTTCATCGATGCCTCACCGGAGGATCGATCGAGATTGGTCGTCGCTAGGATGGATGCGGCATATGTGCTGTTGAACAACTACCCGTACAACCCCGGCCATCTGCTCGTCATCCCACACACACATACGGGGGAGCTGCACTCACTCGATGGTCCGGCTCGTGATGCCTTCGAGACGCTCACATACCGGAGTATCGAGGCACTCGAATCGGCGTTCGATCCAGATGGTTTCAACACCGGGTGCAACCTCGGAGCTGCCGTGGCAGGGGGATCGATCGGTGATCACGTCCACCGCCATATCGTCCCTCGCTGGTCGGGCGATACCAACTTCATGCCGATCATCGGGGGGACCAAGGTACTCGTCCAGGCACTCGAGGATACGTACGACGCGCTCTATGAGGCGTTCGCTGCTCAACCTGGGGCCGATACCGTGGCTACCGGCGGTGTACGTATCGAGGAATAACCGGTCAGCATCGTGGTGAAACGACCATAATCCACTCACTTAACTGACCGGTCGCAGAAGGGCTTTCAATGACTGAGCAGGCGTCTGACCGGGCCAGGTTGGATGTGACCGACCGCCATCGCTTCACCCGCGTCAGCCTCGCCAATGTTCTCGGTAATCTCGCCAAGATCATCGTCGAGGGGGTCGCTGGCATCATGTTCGGCTCCCTCGCGTTGTTGGCCGATGCGGCTCACTCACTTGGTGATCTCATCGCCAGTATTGTCGTTTTGTTCTGGGGTCGCACCGCCTACGAGGCACCAGATGAATCCCATCCACACGGTCACCATCGGATCGAGCCACTTGCCGCCCTTTTCGTCGGTTCGGTCATCGTCCTCCTCGGGACGATCTTACTCGTTGAGTCGATCCAGGGATTGCTGGATGAGCCACTCGTCGAGTACAGTCCGTGGTTAGTCGGTGCCTTGTTGTTCGCGATCGCCGATATGGCAATCCTGTATTGGTACACCACCACCGTCAATCAGTCAGTCAACTCGCCCGCACTCAATGCGTTGGCCATCGACTGCCTCAATGATATCCTCACCTCCACTGCCGCCCTCATCGGTATCATCGGCGTCTTCTTCGGCTACCTCTCGCTGGATGCCGCTGCCGGTGGGCTCGTCAGCCTGCTGGTCATCTATCAGGGGGTCGAGATTGGACGTGAGAATATTGGCTACCTGATCGGAGCTGCTCCCTCAGCGGAGCAACGTGGGCGTGTTCGTGACTCCCTCACCGATCACCCGGCAGTGAGTGGAGTCCACGACCTGGCGGTCTTCTATGATGGCACCAAGCTGGAGATCGAGGCCCACATCGAGGTCGATGGGGACCTCACTCTCATCGAGGCACATGATATCGAGACTGAGTTGGTCGAGCGCTTGTTGGCGATGGACGACATCGGGGATGTGCACCTACATCTCGATCCTGCTGGTATCGGTGAGTGGAAGGAGGACACGTCCTGAGCGCGCAAGCTGATCAATCGACCGCTGGAATGGCCGTGGTGTTTGCCGTCTCGACCGGTTCGGCGATGGCATAGGTTGGCTCGGCATCGACGACGCTGACGGTCACCTGTTGGCCGGGTTCGATCCCATCCGCCTCGGGGAGGATGATGAGATGGTACGCATCATCGCGGCACTTGACCGAATCACCATGTCCGGGCTCGACGACGAGCACCGACCTGACCGAGCCGATGAGTCCCTCGTGCATCGAGGTGAGGATGTCGAGCTTGCGCTCGCTCATGCCGCGAGATCGCTCCTTCTTCTTCGGCCCGCCGAGACCCTTCATGGCCGCTGCATCCGTCCCTGGTCGCTTCGAAAAGCGCGTAATGTTCACCCGCTCTGGTTTGATCTGTTCGAGGAGGTGCATGCTCGCCTCGAAGTCAGCATCTGTCTCTGTCGGGAAGCCGACGATGAAGTCGGTCGCCAGGGTCCACTCCTTCAAGGTGGCATCGAACGTCTCCACGACCTCGATGAACTCCTCGATCCGGTGTTGTCGCCGCATCGCCGCGAGTACCTCGTTCGATCCGCTTTGTACAGGCGCGTGGATGAAGTTGTATAGCTCGTCGTTGCGTGCGAAGACCTCGACTAGCTCGTCTCGGACGAGATACAGTCCCTTCGGATTGGCCATCCCGAGTCGAACTCGAAACGATCCATCGATGGTACAGATCTGATCGAGGAGTTCGGGTAACCACCGACCCCCTTGGTCGAAGCCGTAGACGCCCGTATCCTGTCCGGTGATCCTGAGCTCCTTCGCCCCTGCCTCGACGAGTTGGCGAGCCCGCTCGACGTTGACCTCGATCGGCGGGCTCTCGATGTAGCCGGTCGCCGCCTTGGTGATACAGTACGAGCAATCGCTCGTGCAGCCACGGGCGATCGGCAGGATGCCGATGACGCCATCGAGGAGGGCTTCCTCGGACGTTGCTGTCGGGGTCGGACACTCACCGTTGAGGACCGCATCGGGTACCTCATCCCAGCCGACCACCCGGGCATCGATACCCACTGCAGCGAGCCGGTCCGGTTGAGCCAGAGCGAGACAGCCCGTCACGATGAGGTCGTCGACCGCGGCTGCCAGCTCTGTAGCCCGTCGTACCATGTTGTCCTCGGTCGTCTCGGTTACGGTGCAGGTGTTGAGGATGGCGACATCGGCTTCACGGACGCTGTCTACCGGCCGGTGTCCGCGGTCGCGAAGCTCCCGCTCGATCTGGAGCCCCTCACCGCGATTGGCCGTACAGCCATACGTCTCCAACAGGTATCTCGCCATTCGGTTGTTCACACTGAGGTTACGAGCTGGCAAAAACCCCGCGGGGCAGCGCAACCGATACCTTTTCACAGAACTGGGTCCGGTCCCGAGATATGGTCCTGCCGGCTGGGTTCGAGCTCCCACCATTGCCCTACCTGCTTCCGACCCTCGTTGTACTGTTGGGGTCAGCAGCCATGCTTTGGACGCTCAGACCGACCGTGAGCGACCGACTCGTCCTCGCCATCGTGCCGTGGATGGTCGCTGGTGGTGCCGCCCATGCCCTGTACATGGTTGGTGCCCTCCCACCACTGATCGAACCACTGTTCGGGGTCCCAGGGGTATACCTCACCATGGGTGCCCTCGGTGGGGTGATCTGGCTCTTCGCCCTGGTGACCACCTCGAGGCAAGGTTACCACATGCCTGCTACCTACCTCTTCGTGAGCGGATCACTGGCCGCTGCCATCGCCCTCATCGCGGTCGTCTCATGGGGGGCAGCCGAGGGGGAGCTCGTGCTCAGGTGGACACTCGTTGGGCTTCTCCTCGCGATTGTTTTCACTGGTGTTGCCTGGCTGTTGGTAAGCCGGCAGTTCCCACGGACTGCTGAGCTCTCTGCGTGGACCGGACTCGTTGTCATCTTCGGCCATGCGCTTGATGGAATCTCGACGGCCATCGGGATCGACATCCTCGACGGAGCCGAGCGATCGCCCATCGCTGATGGGATGATCTGGGTTGGTTCATTGCTGCCAACCTCGGGATACATCGGTGATACCTGGGTGTTCGTGTTGGTCAAGTTCGCACTACCGATCGCCGTGTTGGTGCTCTTTCGAGAGTACCTCGATGAGGCACCCTCACAGGCCAGATTGCTCCTAGCGATCGTTGCCGCCGTCGGACTCGGCCCTGGAGTTCACAACCTGATGTTGTTCATGCTGTCAATGTAGGGGCGGGTTTTTGTCGACCGCCGCCGGGCACCAAGGTATGGCCAAGCAACCTCATCTGCTGATCGAACCTGACGACGTCCACGATCTTGCGTTGCTCCCCGGTGATCCCGGTCGAGTCGATCGTATCGCCTCGCGGTGTACGGCTGCACAGCCGGTCTCAGCAAATCGAGAGTATTCGGTGATGAATGCCACCGTCGGTGACCGGCCAATCACAATCTGTTCAACCGG
>SKSH01000142.1 GCA_007118075.1 Halobacteriales archaeon | reverse complement strand
GATGAGGGCAAGTGATTTGGAAGAAGGGGTCATCACCGTCCCTCTTCGCGATGTGTTGTCAAAGCCACGAACGAAACGCGCTGATGCGGCCATGACGATCGTACGATCCCATCTCGCTCAGCATTTCTCGGTCGAGGAGGATCAGGTCCGCCTCGACCCGTCAATCAACGAGGCTATCTGGGCTCGTGGTCGCCGAAAGCCACCGCGACGGATCCGCATCCGTGCGGCACGGTTCGTCGAGGAGGGCGTCGGGATCGTCGAGGCTGAGCACACCGATACGTGACGTGTTACGCACGACTGTCGAGGGTTCCGTCTATGTCGGTGTCTACCTCGCCACCACCAATCAGGTAACCCTCATCCCACCGACAAGCGGTGACGAGCTCCATTCAGTCCTCAGCGATGAGCTTGAGACCGAGACCGTGGCGACGACGATCGGTGGAGCTGGAACGGTTGGCGCATTGGTCGCTGGCAATGGGAACGGAATCGTCACGAGTGGCCGGGCGACAGACGAAGAACTCGCTCGTATCGAGGCTGTCACCGAGGGACCGGTTGCCGCCATCCCTGGCCGAATCAATGCAGCCGGGAACTGCATCCTCGCCAACGATCACGGAGCGGTCGTTCATCCAGATCTCTCTGATTCGGCAGTCTCGGTTATCGAGGAGACCTTGGTGGTCCCAGTCGAACGGTTCGCGATCGGTTCTGTCAGGCCGGTCGGTACCGCTGCGGTGACAACGAACCGCGGTGTCCTTTGCCATCCGAAGGTTGACGATAGCGAGTTGGATCGACTGGAGGATACCCTCGGGGTCCGAGCCGATGTCGGTACGGTCAACTATGGCTCACCGCTGATCGGCTCTGGACTCGTCGCCAATACCAGCGGGTTCATCGTCGGCCAGGAGACGACCGGGCCAGAGCTTGGTCGGATCGAGGAGGCACTCGGGTATCTCGATGCTGACCTCCTCTGATTTTAGGAAGATTCTTGCGTCGCCCACCACGAGGGCCCTACATGCGACTTGGAGTCGGGATCACGATGCAACAGCCGTCGATGTCGACCGGAGATGATGCGCCATGAGTGGATCACAACGTGAGCTCCAGCAGATGAGCCAACAGTTGAACATCATTCAGCGCCAGCTCCAGGAACTCAGCAACGAACAAGAGTCACTCCGCGCGACTCGCAAACAGCTCACCGGTGCGATCGACGCGCTCGAACGACTCGAGAGTGGGTCGACCGTGCAGGTGCCTCTTGGTGCCTCGACGTATGTCCGCGCCGAGATCGAGGATGTCGATGAAGTCCTCGTTGCGATCGGTGCCGATTATTCGGCCGAACGCAGTCGCGATGGAGCGATCGAGACACTCAGCGATCGCCAGGAGATTGTCGAAGATCGGATCGAGAACGTCGCAGAACACATCGCGGAACTGGAATCAGAGGCGGCAGAACTAGAACAGCAGGCCCAACGGCTCGCGCAGGCCGAGCAATTGGGGTCGATGGGACCCGACTGATCAACCAGGATGTTCGATCGGCTTTCGAAGACGCTGGATTCGTTTCGACGCGATGTTGACGAGGGGGCTGAGACCGTCGAGGACGATGATTCGGACGATGGGTCCCCAGGTCTCGGTGACCGGGCGAAGTCGTTCGCCACCGGGCGTGTCATCCTCGATGAGGACCGGATCGAGGGCGCATTAGCCGAGCTTGAAACCGCACTCATTGCGAGTGATGTCGAGGTGAGCGTCGCCGCGGAGATCATCGATGCCGTCCGCGGTGAGCTCATCGGTGAGTCGATCGCGATCACAACCAGCCCTGGGAATGCTGCGGCCAAGGCACTCCGTGAGGCCCTGCTTGAGGTCATCTCTATCGGGCAGTTCGACGTTGATGCCGAGTTCGAGACGGTCGAGAAACCGGCGACCATCCTCTTCACCGGGGTCAACGGCGTCGGCAAGACCACGACGATCGCCAAACTGGCAAGATATCTCGAGGAACGGGGCCATTCGGTTGTCCTTGCCAACGGTGACACGTATCGAGCCGGTGCACACGAACAGCTTGAGGAACACGCCGATGCGTTGGATATCAGGATGATCTCCCACGAACCAGGGGCGGATCCAGCCGCGGTGTTGTACGATGCGAATGAGTATGCCAGGGCAAACGGTATCGACTTTGTTCTCGCCGATACCGCTGGCCGGTTACACACGAGTCACGATCTGATGGGCCAACTCGAGAAGATCGGTCGTGTCGTTGACCCGGCGTTCACGTTTCTTGTCGATGAGGCGGTCGCTGGACAGGATGCCATCCGCCGTGCCAAGGAGTTCGACGAGGCGGTCCGTATCGACGGGACCATCCTCACCAAGGCAGATGCAGATACGAGCGGAGGGGCTGCGCTCTCCATCGCCAAGGTGACCGGTCGGCCGATTGTCTTTCTCGGGACCGGACAAGGGTATGACGACCTCGAACGGTTCGAACCCGAGGCTCTCGTTGAACAGTTGCTCGGTTGAGCAGGCACACCCGACAAGTCTTAACCACCATGACCGTTTAGCGACCTATACGAATGGTGCTGGATGAGCTCGGCGGATCGCTTCGGCAGACGCTTCGGTCGCTCAGGGGCCAAGGGCGCCTCAATGAGGACGATATCGCTGCGGTCGTCAAGGACATCCAGCGGTCGCTGTTGCAAGCTGACGTCGAGGTCGACCTCGTCATGGAGCTCTCAGAGCGGATCAAAGAGCGAGGGCTCAGCGAGGACCCACCGGCAGGGACAACCGCCCACGATCACATCCTCAAGATCGTCTATGAAGAGCTCGTTGAGCTCATCGGTGAGAGCACCGAGCTCGTCCTCGAACCACAGATAATCCTGCTCGCCGGGTTACAGGGCTCGGGCAAGACGACAACATCGGCGAAGATCGCCTGGTGGTTCGATCGCAAGGGTCTGCCAGCCGCGGTGATCCAGACTGACACATTCCGTCCAGGTGCCTACGAGCAATCGAAGGAGATGGCCGACCGGGCTGGCGTGGAATTCTACGGCGATCCCGATGCCGAGGATCCGGTGACCATCGCCACAGATGGCCTCGAGGCAACGGCCGAGGCTGAGGTGCAGATTATCGATACGGCCGGTCGACACGCCCTTGAGGATGACCTCATCGAGGAGATGGAGGCCATCGAACGCGCGGTCGATCCAGATGTCAATCTCCTCGTCCTTGATGCTGCTATCGGTCAGGGAGCCAAAGATCAGGCCAGCCAGTTCAACGACTCGATCGGGATCGATGGGGTCGTCGTCACGAAGCTGGATGGGACGGCGAAGGGTGGTGGAGCGCTAACGGCCGTCGCCGAGACCGATTCGTCCATCGCCTTCCTCGGTACCGGCGAGACCGTACAGGATGTCGAGCGATTCGAGCCATCGGGGTTCATCTCACGGTTGCTCGGGATGGGAGATCTTAGGCAACTCTCTGAGCGCGTCGAACGAGCGATGGAGGCGGCCGACGCCGATCCAGAGGATTGGGATCCCGAGTCCATCTTCGAGGGTGATTTCACGCTACATGACATGCGCCAACAGCTCGAGGCGATGCAGAACATGGGCCCTCTTGAGCAGGTTATGGACCTCATCCCTGGGTTCGGTTCGAACATCAAAGATCAGCTCCCGGATGAGGCGATGGACGTCACCGGTGAACGGTTGTTCAAGTATCGGATCGCGATGGATTCGATGACCGATGAGGAGCTTGAAGATCCATCGGTGCTCAATCAGAGTAGAATTGAGCGGATCTCCCGAGGGAGTGGCATCGAGCAGGAGGTTATCAAGGAGCTCATCGAGCAGTACAACATGATGGAACGAACCCTCAGTCAGTTCCAAGGGATGGGGGAGGGGGACATGCAGCGGATGATGAAGCGGCTCCAACAGCAAGGAGGCGGCGGTCTCGGACCGTTCGGATGAACCGCGCCCCGGTTAGTCGTCCTCCGGTCGCAGTAGTTGTTCGATGAGTTGATGGGGATCAGGTTGTTCGACGCGAATCGAGACGACGATATCTCCGAGTTCGGCTGGTTGAGCGAGGGCGAAGTTGACGACCTCCTCGAGTGCGGCCTGCTTGCTGATAGCGAACGTGATTGTATCATCAACGACCTGGTCGTGAAGGGTTGTCCGTGCGGTCTCTCGGATGCGCTGTTTCTCAAGTAGTTCGACGAACCGGTCGATCGAATGGGTCGAGGCGATGAGCTCACCGACCGATTCGGTGACCGTCGCGTTCGGAAAGATGTTCGTGATTGCGTCGATAACCCGTGTGAGATCTTCGGTCGGATTGACCGGTGCGACGATCTCGACGTCGATTTGGTAGATCACCGTCCTCATTGTTCGAACACCGTCCGTAGACGATTCTGGTATGTCTCAAGGGTGCCGCTGTTATCGACGACGTGCTCAGCTGCCTCGAATGCATCTGCCATGCCGTAGCTCTCTTCACGCTGGTCTCGTTCCCGGAGATCTTCTTCGTTCTCGGCCGTTGGATCACGTGCACGATCAGCGATGCGTTCGAGTCGCATCTCGAATGGTGCATCTACCGCGATCAGGTGGAACTCATCCCCGAGGGTTGCCTGGAAGTACTCGACCTCAGTGAATCCCCTGATACCATCGACGAGCACTTCACCATAGGCTCGATGGGTCGGTTCGATGAGGGGCATGCAGCGCCTGGCGATCGCATCGTCGCCCTCTTTCGAGCGGAGTAGCGATGCGACGTGTCCCATTGAACGTTCAGTGATGGGGAGTCCCCGAGCCCGGCACTGCGCTCGAATTTCATCACCCATCGTCACGACCGGGAGGCCGAGCTCGAAGGCAACTTTCGCGGCCTCGCCCTTGCCACTCCCTGGGTATCCGACCGTCGCAAATACCGCCATGTATCGCTCGCTACCGGTTCGATGCGGTTAAACGATACCAAACACCCCTATCGGTTCGATTTAAGGTCTGGAGCACGCAGCCATCGTTGGGGCACGTAGCTCAGCCCGGACAGAGCGTCTGGCTTCTAACCAGATGGCCGTGGGTTCGAATCCCACCGTGCCCGTCGGATTTTGTTGCTCGACCGCCAGTCACGATGGACGGGAGAACCGTTGATCGACCGATCTGCGATGCCATGGGTATATGCGCCTACCGAGGGAATCGAGGCACATATGATCGATCTGCGATCGGATACGGTCACGACCCCCGATGAGGAGATGCGAACGGCGATGGCAGAGGCCGAAGTTGGCGACGATGTATATCGCGAGGATCCGACGATCAATCGGCTTGAGGAGCGTGTCAGCGATATCCTTGGGACCGAGGCAGCCTTGTTTTGTCCAACGGGTACCATGGCGAATCAGATTGCCCTCGATGTCTGGACCACTCCAGGCG
>SKSH01000170.1 GCA_007118075.1 Halobacteriales archaeon | reverse complement strand
GAGTCGGTGACGGACAGACCCCTCGGATGCGGCGTGAAGCTCGAGATCGGTCGATTCCATCACGACGACACCATCACGGTCGAATGGATATGGATCGGTATACGCCGACGCGATTGCACCGACACCACCGTCTTCCTCACCTGGTACGCTCTCGACCACGATCCGACCATTCAGGTCCGCCTCGCTCTGACGAGCCAGCACGGCGGCGTAGACACCTGCTGCAAGACCACTTTTCATGTCAACACTCCCGCGTGCTGTGAGAAGGTCACCATCCCAATGTGTGGTGAATGGATCGCTTGACCACTCAGCTGCATCAGCTGGAACGACATCGATGTGACCATTGAACACCAGCGTCGGCCCAGCGTTTGGGTCCCCGAACTCCATGACACCGGCGATGACCGGCCGTTCATCGCACCCAACTGAGTCGGGCTGGTCGACCAGCGCCAGATGCTCGAGAACGACCGACTCATCGGGATACCACTCGATGACGGAATCGAACCCGAGCGACTCAAGCTCACCTGCCAGCCATCGTTGTGCAGGTTTTTCATCACCACTGAGCGATTCGAACTCGAGGAGTGTTCCAAGGAAGTCCGCAAACTCATCACGATATGCTGCAACGTCCATGTGTAGAAAACCCCAGAGCAACATATAAAGTCGGTGGTGGATGGAAATCGATGAGGTGGGGAAACACCCATATCCTACGACCGCTTCAAGACAGCTGATGGCTCATCATGAGCGCCCTAGCACGTCGTATGGGTTTCTGGATGAAGAGTTGCAGAGACGTGAAGCCGATGCGTACGTTCATATCGGTAATCGGTTCGACGAGGACCTCCGGTATCTCACCAGATATCTCGGCTCTGACAATCCGTATGCATTCATCTACACTGCTGAAACAGCACGGTTGCTCACCTCAGCACTCTCACGGCATCAAGCCGAACGTGAATTCGCGGGGGATCACGTCGTCACGAGTGATGAACAACTAGCAATCAGCATCGAAGACCGGGTGGTCGAGACCCTCGACGAACGCTCGGTGACCGAGGTTCTCATACCTCCATCGACCACGATCATCGCCGCTCGAGCGCTGGAGGCTGCAGGGATGGAAATCGAGACAACAAGCGCTGTAGCCACTCGTCGCCGCCAGAAGAATCACGAAGAACTCGCGTGCATCCGTTCCGTGCAAAAATCCACTCACGCGGCGATGGCCGTTGCAGAGGAAATCCTCGCCACCGCGACTCACGAGGATGGCCTACTCATCGGGACTGATGGTAACTTGACAACGGAGTCCCTCAGACGATCGATCAATGCGACCCTGTCCGCTCATGGGGTATCCCCGGCTGACAACACGGTCATCGGTGCAGGCAGCCACTGTTCGGACCTTCACTTCCGAGGTGACGTCCCCATTGGCATCGACGACCCCGTGCTCATCGATCTCTCCCCTCGCGGACCCGAGGGGTATCACGGTGACTTCACCCGGACATTCGTCGCTGGCTCACCCACAGAGTGGATCCGTGAAGCGTACGATGCGGTAGCCGATGTCAAGGACATCGCCCTCGCATCGCTCGAACCAGGCATCAGTGCCAGTACGGTTCATGACCGCGTGGTCGATGCGTTCGATGCTCGCGGATACGAATCGGGCTACGTTGACATCGGATTCTACCACAGTGCCGGTCATGGGATCGGTCTTCGGCTTCACGAAGATCCACACCTCAAAGCGGAGACATCGCTGCGAAGCGGTGATACCGTCACCATCGAACCTGGCTTGTATCATCCAGAATTCGGCGGGGTCAGGCTGGAGGATTTAGTGACAGTCACCGATACCGGCTATGAAAATCTCTCAGACTATCCACACCAACTGAAACCTCGACAGGACATCGCAACCTCACCGGAGGGTTCCTATGCCGGATGAGACCGGACTGAAGGCCGACGACCTCGAACGTGCCGGACTCATCGTCGTCGATGTGCAAGAGGCCTTCATGACGGGGACGATGGCTGAGGAACGATTACCGGCAATCGAGTCACTCATCGATGCGGCCAGGGCTGGTGGTTTGCCCATCATCTACACCCGTTCAGTTCGCCGTCCAGATGGACGTGATGCGATTCAGACGGTCCATAACTTGGTTCCATCCGGATTCCGTGGAAAAGAGCCAAGCTGCCTGTCGGGAACCTCCGATGTAAAGTACAGCGGCCGTATCGAGCCACGGCCTGAGGAGTACGAGGTGGAGAAGATCCGGTATGATGCCTTCCACGGCACGCCCCTCGAGTACTACCTCGACGCAGAGGACATCGACACCCTCCTCCTCTGTGGTGGAAACACGAACGTGTGTGTCGATTCGACCGCACGATCCGCATTTGAGCGGGGATACGATCTCATCCTCGTGGAAGATTGCTGTCTCAGCTTCTCACAGCACCTCCATGACGCCGCTGTCGAGAACTTCGAGCTGACCCTCGGCGTCGTCACCGATCTCATCTGCATCGACCGACTGCTCGGTACGAATAGTTAGGTTATTCCTGGCGTTCACATCGCGAAATCACGCGGGCGCTCGAGTGCCCGGCCGATGAAGAACACCGACATCACGAGCAACATGATGGAGATACCCGGCGGGAAGACCCACCACCATGCGGTTCGAAGTACCTCAGCACCGTAGGCGGTGAAGATCATGTTCCCCCAGGAGACCGAGGTCGGATCACCAAGCCCGAGGAAGGCGATGCTCGCCTCAGTGATGATCGCCCAACCAACGGAGAAGGCCACGTACAGATAGGCGAGCGGAAGCACATTGGGGAAGATATGGATGTACATGATACGAAGTCTCCCTGCACCGATTGCCTCTGCAGATTCGACATACGGTCGCTCCTTATGGGACAGCACCTGCGATCGGATGACCCTGGCGGTGGCACGCCATTGCAAGAGGATAATGGCGAGGATGATGTTGATGAGCGAGCTCCCGAGCATCACGACGATGACGATGGCGAATGGGAGGAGGGGTATCCCGTAGGCGATGTCAGTTAATCGCATCAACACGTCGTCAACACGACCACCGACATAGGCACTGATGAGGCCGATGTTCGTGCCGATGATCACAGAGATAGTCGCGGAGGTGAACCCGACGATGATCGAGACCCTCGCCCCGTATATCGTCTGAGAGAGCACGTCGCGGCCCAGATTAGTGGTTCCGAGCCAGTGGTCAGAAGATGGTGATTCGAGCCGCAGGCTCGTCCCGTCGGGACCGTAATTGATCTGCATCGGATCGTACGGGACGATATACGGGCCAAAGACAGCGAAGATGATGTAGAGAGACAGTGTCACGAGCCCGAACTTCGCGAGGGTATCGGCCATGATCGCCCGCAGATAGATGTTCGATCTGATCCGGTCGACGATCTCGAAGGCGATCTCTCGCAGCCTGACCGCACCGTGCATCCCGATTTCAATCATATTTCACCCGTGGGTCGAGGTAGGCATAGAGGATGTCCGCAACCAGGTTCATGAAGATCACGACACTCCCCATCAGGAAGAACGCGCCCATGGCCACCGGATAGTCCTGTGCATGGATCGCCCGTACCATCTCACGCCCCATGCCCGGCCAGTTGAATACCGTCTCGATGACGACCGATCCTCCGATCGCCGCACCGGTCATGATGGCGGCGATGGTGACGAGCGGGAGGACCGAGTTACGGACGGCGTGGACGTACAGGATACGATACTGGGAGAATCCTTCAGCCTCCTTTATCTCGATGTAGTCCTCATCGAGAACGTCGATGATCGTGTTTCGCATGAGTAACAACGGTGTCGCCGCGAAGTAGATCGCCCCTGTCAGCATCGGCAAGATCATGTGCCACACGAAGTCCCAGGCGAGATACCGTCCCCAGAAGGTGGTGATCTCTGCATCGAGAGAGCGGATACCACCAGTCGGGAACCATCCCAAGTACAGTGCGAACACGGTCAAGAGGACAATACCGGTCCAGAACTCGGGCGAGGACCGCGCGATGAGTGCCATGATGAGCCCACCGCGTTCAAACGATGAATCTCGTTTCCAGCCCATCATCGAACCCACCAATAACCCGATGAAATAGGCGATGATCAAGGCTGCTCCCATCAGGAAGATGGTGTTGAAAAAGCGGAGATACAGGACCTCTGAGACGGGCTGTCGGTACGTGAATGAGAGCCCGAAATCGAGCGTCAGTAGGTTCTGGATGTAAGTGAAGTATTGAATGTGCAACGGGGCATCGAGCCCGAGCCTGGCGATCATCGCCTCACGGGCCTGTGGACTCAATCCGTGGATGACATACATCGAGGTCGGATCTCCCGGAACCATCCGGAACAGGAAGAACAGGATGGTGATGAATACCCAGTAGACGACAAATATCTGGAGGAGTCTGCGGATAACGTAGTTTCGCAAGCTCATGATCTCACGTGGCGTGGAATCGTTGGTTGTACACGGTCCTCAATCATCCGTACCTTGGCTAAGGCGTACCGGGAGAGTTAGTCTTCCGGTTCAACTGGGTAATGGATCTGGCCATCATCGTCCCAGGTGTACCCGGCGTTGCTCAGCTCGTCGCGGGCTGCGTCAAGGTCAAGGTTGAACTGCTTGACATCCGGGTTGTTCCAGGGGAGTGCGCTCGTGATGGGGCTGTGGCTGACGATGCCGTGGCCATCGAGCAACGTATCGACGATCTCCTGCTTTGGAACGGCATACGCGAGTGCCCGCCGGACAGCGCGGTCGTCAAAGGGCGCGACCTGCGTGTTGTAGCCGACCTGGTAGAATCCAGTATTCTCGGTCGTCGTCATGGTGATGTGATCGAGGGCTTCGAGCTGCGGGATCGCATCGACCGATGGTGTCCGTGCCAGCATGTCGATGTTGCCCTGCTCGAGTGCCCTGCTGAGCGCCCCGGTGTCCGAACCAGGGACATACGAGAACACTTCATACGTCGGTGGCTGGAAGTGGTCCTCGAACGCCTCGAACCGGAGGACCTCACCCCGCCGCCATTCGAGGAATTTGAACGGGCCACTCCCGATCCGGGCCTGCTCGTCGCGCCAATCGATCGGCTCGTCGACATCCGCCTCGTCTGGGACATTCTCCCAGATGTGTTGTGGGATGATCGGTGTCTGTGTCATTCCTCCAAAGAGGAAGACCGCATCGGGCTGATCCAGTTCGAACACGATACCATTCTCACCCTCGATAGACATGTTGTCCACGCCCTCGATCAGGTCGGCGAAGGTGGCGTTGTGCTCGACGTGGTAGTTGTAGCTGAAGTAGACGTCATCGATCGTGACGGGTTCGCCATCGTGGAAGGTCATCCCGTCCCGGAGGGTGACAGAGATGGTCTCGTCATCGACGATCTCGACCTCTTCGGCTGCCCACGGGATCGGTTCGCCTTCTGCGTCCTGGCGCATGAGCGGGTCGAACAGCTGGCGCATCAACCGGCGACCGGTGGCGGTCCCTTGCTCGAGTGGGTTCAACCGCTCGGCGTCGGCTGGATAGCCGTAGCGGAACTCTGTCACACCAGCTGCGGGCTCGATCTCGAGGAGGTTCCAGAAGCTCCGGAGTCCCTCACCAACGGAGACGACCGGGTTCGACCAGCGATCGCTGTTGTACGGCATCACCATGGTCGGATGGCAGATGATGGTCGCTGGCTGGTCCTCGGCGATGATCTCTTGACACTCAAAGACGAGTTCCCGTCGAGCTTCCACATCGAGCGTTGCCCGCTGGGCGTCAGCAAGCTGGTCGTACTCAGGATTCTCATACTGCGTGTAGTTGAATCCAGATCCACCGCCGCTGTGGCTTGAGTGATACAGATTGGTCAACCACTGGTGTGGGTCGATCCGTTCGACCCCACCGGTCCAAAGATCGACCGCTGCGTGGATCTCACTTGGGGGGAGAATCTTGTCGATGAACGCCGCCAATGAGTAGGTCTCGATATCGACGGTGAATCCGAGTTCCTCCCATTGCGCTGAGGTGAGCAGTGCCATCTCGTGGCGCAGTGGATCGAAATCGGCAGTCGTCACCGACAGTTCGATATCCTCGACTGGTTCACCATGATCACCATCGTCGGTGTCACTATCTCCGATGCAACCCGATAACCCAAGTCCAACCGCGGTTATACCTGACGCTTTAATCAGCGCTCTCCTCGAATGAGGCATGAACTTACTATGGCATTCCCTACCAAAATCGTTTTGGTATCAAAATTGGCAAAATCGGCGCGTAAAATGAGGCAGTCTCGTCCTATTTGTCGGACTTCGCCTTCGAGAATCCCGTCATCGCGAATCCACTCGTCGCCGAGGTCATTTCGACGACACTTCCGACATCAGCAGACACAGCTCGATCGAACAACAGATACGCCGCAGCTGTCGTCTCGACCCCGGTTCCTGAGCTATCGAACAGCGTGATCTCGTCGTCAGATTCTCGACCTGGGGCAACCCCAGCCACAACCTCAGCCAGGCTCGCATGGAGATGGTCCTTGTCGATGGCCCCCTCCTCGATCGCCTGGACATACTCACCTGAATCCTCGTAGCCGCGTGTCTTGTGATCTGGAACGAACTTCGAGCGTGCCACGGTGGTCGCATCCACCTCGCGATTCGCCGCTCCACCCGTACCGACAGCGTTGACGTGAGTCCCCGGCGACAGCAGCGATCCATCGAGGACGGGTGTGCTCGACTTCGTCGCCGTTACGACGATATCGACATCGCTGACGAATGCCTCAGCAGACTCCGTCGGCGTGATGTCGATGTCGAGCAGCTCACCCATCTCGGTTGCAAACGACTCGCGATTCTCGGGAGTGGGTGAGAAAACGAATCCGGTCTCGAGGTCACGGACCTCGGCGATGGCCCTGATCTGCCCTCGTGCCTGGGCACCACTCCCGATGATCCCGATCGAACTGGCGTCCTCTCTCGCCAGCTCATCGACACCAACAGCCCCCGCGGCTCCGGTCTTATACGGGTTCCACGAGGCACCATCCATCACCGCAAGTGGTTCACCGTTGGTACAATCGAACAACCCCATCAGGTAATAGCCATCGGTGGCGTCAGGGCCGGTCGTGAACATGTATCCACCGAAGACCTCTTGATCCGGCAAGGTCGCACAGTAGCTGACAAGCCCGACGGTCCCCTCGGCATTTGCCGCGAGATCGGGTTGGTCGGCAGCTGCTCCCTCACCGCGCTGTCGGAAACCGTCACGGACAGCATCAATGTACTCCTCCATCGTTGCCAACTCAGCAACGTCTCGGCTCGTTAGGTAGCGAACGTCAGACATCCTCCTAAGAATTGAAGACAGAGGGTTTAGTCTTTTCGAGGAGTGAAGGTCGGGCTAGCGTGGCTAATCAATCGATGACGATCAGCTGGCGTGGATAGCTGCCGAATACCTCACACCCGTCCTCGGTGACAACGTACGTCTCACTGTGGAGCATCCGGAGGCCGTTCGGTCCGATCCCACCAGGATAGTTCAGCGTGTCGATCGATGGGTTCGAGTGGAATGTCATCCCTGGCCTGAGAACCGTGTCGTCACCTTCGGTGAAGCTTGTCGTTCCCTCCGCCCAGGAGGTGACACCGAGGCCGATGACGTACCCGCTTCGGGCGGCTTTGGGGTAGTTCGCCTCTGCTCGGTAGATCTGTTCGACCTCTTCGCAGGTTCGTCCCGGTTCGACGGTATCCAAGATCAACTGGAGATCCTCATCCAGTGCCTGCCAGAGTTCGCGGACCTCCGATGACGGTTCACCGATGGAGAAGGTGCGACACAGCGGGCTGTAGTAATTGCGGACACAGCCGGAGAACTCGAGTCCGAACACGTCGCCATCTTTGAAGGTCCGATCAGAGAAGGTGAAGTGATACGGACCCGTTGCCGGGGTCACCGACGGCATCGTCCCGCCGAACTCATCTGTCCCTCGCACAAGCGTGCGAAGAACCTCGGCGACCGCATCGTTCTCTCTGACCCCTTCAGCGATGACCTCGGCGGCGGTCTCCATACCGCGGTCGGTGATCTCAGCGGCCTTTCGCATGTACTCGAGTTCAGCGTCCGATTTGTGGAGGTACAGCCGGTTGATCAGCATGGAGACGTCGACGATCTCCGCGTCCGTTAGCTGCGATTGGAGCCGGTCGAGGGTATCGATCGAGAGGTATTGTGAGCTCTTTTCGACCCCGATCCGTCCATCGGTCGCCTCGAATTCGCCGAGCAGATCTTGCACCCAATCGACCGGGTGATAGAGCGAGTTCGGTGCATATTCATCGGTGTAACAGCGAATCCGATCATCGGAGAGCCACGTGGTGATCCCAGCCGCACGTTCCTCCATGTTCCTCGCCACGAAGAGAGGTTCATCCTCTCCTGCGATGAGAATCAACATCTGGAACGTATAGTACGATTCACTCTCGTATCCGGAGAGATAATGCTGGTTGGTTGGGTCGGTCAAAAGGAGGACATCGAGGTCGTTGCTCGCCATCAACTCCTGTGCGCTCTTGAAGCGGCGCTCGTATTCGCTATCGGGAAACGGTCGTTCGAAATCAGCGTCTATCAGTGGCATTCGAATGCGTCTGATACTTTCTGTGGCACCCATAAATAGGTGTCTACACCGACTATCTCAGGGAACCAGCCTGAGCGAGATTCAGTTGATCTGGTTGCGGAATGGTCCATCCGCTCCCGACCGAAGATGTTCGACATTCTCGGCGACAATCCCCGCAAGGCGATCCCAGTGTGCGGGTGTGTGACCACCCATATGTGGGGTGATCAGAACGTTCCGAAGCGACCAGAGTGGATGGTCACACGGGAGCGGTTCTGGATCGGTGACATCGAGTGCTGCACCACTGATGTCCTCATTTTGCAACGCCAGCACGAGAGCATCAGTGTCGATGACCCGACCCCGACAGACGTTGATAACGTATGCCGACGGTGGGAGTGTATCGAGTTCTGCCTGGCCAATCAGCTGGTCGGTCGTTGGTGTAAGCGGCGAGGTGAGAACGAGGTAGTCGGTCTGTGCAAGCGCATCATGGAATGCCTCTGGGTCGAAGCCGATTATCTCGTCAGTTGGCCCACCTTTCTCGGGAGTGTACCGCACACCGATGGTCCGCACCCCCATCCCCTCGAGCCGGTCGGCGAACTCCATCCCGATCGAACCCAATCCGACGATGGTCACGGTCTTACCGTACAGTTCGTCTGCCTTGTAGTGGCGCCACTCCTTGTGCCGGTGTCGCTCAAATCCCCAGTGAAGGCGTCTGGCGAACATGAGGCAGTATCCAAGCGCCTGTTCGGCGATACCCGGCGCATGGATTCCCGATGCATTCGCAACCGCAACCCCTTCCCTGGTCAGTTCCTCGACCGGTAGGTGGTTGAAACCCGAGCTCGCGACAACAAACAGTTCAAGGCCATTGACATGGTCAAGGAGTGTTTCGGGGAACTCGACCCCAGTCGCGACCGTTGCCCGTTCGAGATACCGTTCCTCCTCTTGCGGGGTAGCTGCATGGAGGATGGTCGAATCCGGTATCTGTTCCTCAAGGCAGTTCACGTAATCCCCGATACTCAGACCCTCTGTATTCTTCCGAAATACGGCCACGGTGAGGTCTTCTTCAGCCATCGTACCTCCTGGCGGCAGACCACAGCAAGGTGGGTTCTCGAGTAGTTTGGAACCTCGGCATTTGACGAAGATAACTGCTCTTGTGGAGATATAACTTTGCTTCTCCGTCATCAGCGGTCGACACGATTCGATTCAGCGACACCTGAATGACATCCGTTTGGCCACTCCAAAAGCGAGGTAGCCCACATCATTCGCCCGTTTCATGCGTCAACGAGGCGTGCCAACACGGTTTGTGGCCCAAACGTTATTACTGCGAATAGCATTAGTACGGTCAATGAATATCGAACCGAAGCACCCGGTGAAGTCTGCTGAGAAGACTTTGTCCATCATCGATGCTCTCCATGAGCTAGAGGGTGCAGGGATCACCGAATTGTCTCGACACCTTGGATACTCAAAGGCCACCGTCCATCACCATCTGAGCACCCTCGAAGCGAACGAGTATGTGGTGAACAGAGACGACCGGTACCAACTCGGCATCCGCCTCTTCGAGCTCGGCCAGTTCACCCGGCGGGAGATCGACCTGTTTGAGATCGCGAAACCCGAAGTTGATTCCCTCGCCGAGCGGACGGGGGAGATCGCGAACCTGATGTTCGAAGAACACGGTCGTGGCATCTATCTGTATATCGCACGGGGGGAACAAGCGGTCCATCTCGACACCCATATCGGCACACGGCAGTACCTCCACACCTCTGCATCAGGCAAGTCTATCCTCTCACATCTTCCCCAAGAACACCTCGAATCCATCATCGATCGCCACGGCTTGCCATCCGAGACGGAGAACACGGTCACCGATGTGGACCATCTCAGGTCTGAGTTGAATGAGATACGAACCCACGGGGTTGCCTTCGACGGAGAGGAGCGGGCAGAGGGGATCCGCTGTGTCGCCGCTCCAATCCTCGACAATCAGCAGACCCTCCTCGGTGCAGTCAGCGTCTCTGCACCGTCAGTACGGATGCAAGGAGACTGGTTCAAAGAGGAGGTCCCCGAGCTGGTGAAGAAAACGGCCAAGATCATCGGGATCAACGCATCGTACTCCTGATTTGGTGATGCCAAATTTGGCCGTGTAGTACCTTTACAGACATAGTAGTGTAAAGGAAGGACTACCGAAAGATGACCAATACCAGTAAAGAAACCGATACTAATACAATTCTATCAAATTGATTAGGTGTATATAATCAATACTACATCAGTGAACTCCTCATATATAACAATATAGTGATAAGATAATATAGTTGGTGTAATTGTTCCGCGGTATCCGGCAGGTTAATGTTTGGAAGCGCAGAACAGTATGACACGAATCCATGACGACGAAGGTGGCCAGGTTGATCGATCGTCATAATCTTGTTGACCTGGATGCCGAACTCGTCGAACGGTGGACGGAGGATGATACTGAGCAGTCGATGAGCCTCCGTGAACTCGCCGATTGGTTCAACATCCAGATGCTCAAGTCCAATCTCGAGGATGCGGACTATCCAGTCCTTCCGGGTGAGGCTGCGAATCTGTACCGATTGCTCACAGATGATGCGGTGACCATGGGCGATCGTATCGAGACGGTTCGAACCCTGGAACGTTCTGGGGTCGATGTCGACAAACTCGAGGAGTCGTTCGTCTCCCACCAAGCCATGCACAATTACCTCACCGGTACGAAAGGTGTCGAGAAGCCAGGATCAACCACGTCGACACCGGCTGATGATGTGGCTCGAATCCGCCGCATGCAAAACCGGATCACGACCGTCGCAAAAAATGATATCGAGCGATTACGGGCCAATGGTGATCTCGCCATCGGAGAGGTCAGCGTCTTGAGCAGCCTCCAAGTGACCTGTTCAGATTGTGGCCGAACCTATGGGATCGACGATCTCTACACAAGAGGTGCATGTGAATGTCAATAGTGAATCGACTGGGGGAAATCTTGATGACCGTTCACTCGTTCAACGGTGGTGAGATGATACGATGACCGGAGTAGAGTACGGATCTCCGATCAAGGTGTCAGTCGAGAACATCGGTGGTATCGACGAGATGGACGTCTCCTTCGAACCCGGCGTCACGGTACTCACTGGTCGCAACGCGACGAACCGTACGTCATTGCTTCGTGCATTGATGGGAGGCCTCGGCAGCGATAACGTGTCTGTCAAGGGTGACCGGGACAAAGGACAGGTGGAGCTACATATCGGAGACGACCGGTATCATCGAGAGTTCGTCCGGACAGAGGAAGGGATCCAATCGACTCAAGAGAGTCTCGACTGCATCGAATCTGCCGACCTGTTCGCCTTCTTGCTTGAGGATAACGAGGCAAGACGTGCGATCGAGGTCGGTGACGACCTCCATGAACTCATCCTACGGCCGATCGACATGGATGCGCTTGAGGCGGACATCCACGACGTTGAGGTGGAAAAACGTGAGGTCCTCAATCGGCTCGATGAGCTCGATGAGGCAGAGATTGAACTCCAGCAGCTGCATGAACGATCGAAGCGTCTCGAAGACGAGTTGGATAACCGAGAGCGCGACTTAGAGGAGAAGCTCGCTGAGTTCGAGTCGTTTGATATCGGGGTAGAACAGTCCCAATCGAGACAGGAGGCATTCGAGGAGACCTTCGACGAGCTACACCGATCACGGCGAGCACTCGAACGGACACGATCAGACCTCGACATCGAGCGTGAGAGTATCGATGGGTTGGAGGATCAATTGGAGCAACTCCATGCTGAGCTTGATGAACTCGACCTCGACATCAAAGGCGACACCGCCGATGTCGAGAACCGCATCCAGGAATTACGAGATGATGCCAGCGAGGTTGAACGCGATCTTCACACGCTTCAGAACCTCAATCTCCACAATAAGAAGATCCTCAGTGGCGATCAGCCGTCGATCATGGAGGAACTGGCCGATCCTGGAGAACTACCGATCACCGAGCAATTTCTTGACACCGACGAGACCATCTGCTGGACCTGCGGTTCGGAGGTTGCCCAAGACCAGATCGAGGATACGGTCAGTCGTATCGAAGCATTGGCCGACCAGCTTCGCGATGAGCACCAGTCCGTCCAACACGAGATCGAGGAGCTAACAGAGGTCGTGACGAGCGTGACAGCACGTCGGCGACAGCGGCATGAACTCCAGGTGAAAATCGAATCGATCGAACAGGAGTTGGCTGAGCGATCTGAGCGGATCCCCACCCTCGAAGAAGAGGAAGCTCGGTTGCGAGAGGAGATTGATACCCTCGAATCAGAGATCGATGAATCTGAATACGAACATAGCCAGCAGGTCATCGACTTGAACAAGGAGATCAATCGTATCGAGGTTGATATCGAACGGATCACAGAGAATCTTGACCAAGTTCGTGAGGGTGTAACTGCGCTTGAGCGCCAGCTTGACGAGCGAGAGCACCTCCATGACCGACTAGACACCCTCAACGATGAGCTTGAATCGCTCCGAACACACGTTCGTTCACACGTAGAAGATGCCGTCGAGGCATTCAACCAGCACATGGACGAGATCACCCAACACCTTGAATTCGACAACCTCGAGCGGATCTGGATCGAACATCGGATAGCCTCAAACACACAGACAGGTCCTGGCGGATACTCCGGTGAGTTCGAGGTACGCGTCGTTCGCTCAGCAGAGGACGGTTCAGTATATCGGGATTCCCTCGACCACCTAAGCGAGAGCGAACGGAAGGTAACCGGGCTCATCTTCGCACTTGCGGGCTATCTCGTGTACGAACTCTATGAGGACGTTCCCCTGATGCTCCTTGATTCGATGGAGGCGATCGATGCCCAACGAATCTCCAAGCTGGTGGAGTACTTCAGCGAGTACGCTCCGTACCTCGTGGTCGCACTACTCCCAGAGGATGCGGCAGAACTGACGGTAGATCACACCGAGATATCCGAGTGCTTCACGTGACAGATACCATTGAATAACCATTAGCTATTGTTGCGCTGATATATTTCTTAAAGTATTGTCAGAAATACAATCAAACTGAGGTGATTGGAATCGGCGGATAGATGACGCGTTTGGAAGCGCCATAAATCGAATCTATCGCATCAGGCATACCAAATACAATATGGGGAAAACCAGCATCTAGACTATGGCGATATCATATCAATATTGCAATATTAATTTATATTTGTTACTTCGAATCTAAATCGACGGTTTATTGAGGTTGGTTCGACTAGTATGTCACGAGTATGCAAGGAATCGCCCCACCACTTGTAACACCGTTTACAAAGCGTGGTGACCTCGATCTTGATCGGCTTCGTTCACTTATTGAAGAAATGGAATCAGCGGGAGTTGATTTCCTCGTATTGAACGGGTCAACAAGTGAAGCCCCAGCATGTACTCCCGAAGAACGGGCTTCGATTGTGGAGACTGCACTGGATCACGCATCGATACCCGTCCTTGTCGGAACCGGTCAACCAGGATTGCCAGAGACCCTCGCTGAGACGGCCCTGGCGTCGGAGCTCGGTGCTGATGGGGCTTTGATCGTCACCCCATATTATTACCCACACGGCCAGGAATCCCTGCTTGCACACTATCAGCAAGTCGCCGACGAGGCCGATATCCCGGTCTATCTCTACTCGGTGCCGAAGTTCACTGGTATCACCCTCGCACCAGAGACGGTGCAGGAACTGGCCAAGCACCCCAACATCGTCGGCATGAAGGATTCATCCGGATCGCTGTCTGAATTCGTTCGGACGATCGAACTGCTGCCCGATAACGGATTCGAACTCTTCGTCGGAGCCGGTGGCATCCTCGCACCCGCCCTGCAAGCTGGTGCAGCAGGTGGTGTACTTGCGATGGCGAACATCGTCCCATCAGAGGCAGCTGCCGTCTATGAAGCCCACCAAGAGGGTGCCCATGAACAAGCGCGTGAAGAGGGCAGTCGTTTGGTCTCGATAAACCATGCCGTCACGGGTCGGTTCGGAATTCCAGGGTTGAAATGGGTGATGCGACAACGTGGTTTCTCAGCTGGATACAGCCGTACCCCCTTCCAACCGCCACGTCAGGAAGCTCGCCAGGAGCTCGAACGGTTGCTTCACGAGTTGTAATCGTTTCCCCACTGCAAACGAACAGGGACCAACTTTGACCCACATAAATTAATATTTTTTATATGTTAATCATCAATAATATAGTATTTATTGTGTTTGGTTATCCTGAAATCGACAAATAATGCCATAGATACCAGTTAGAGCCCATATCATGATTATTCGATGTGACAACATACATTAAAAATATCCGATAGTAATATAGTAGATTATATTACAAACGTATAAGATTCTCGCCCAGTGAGTGCACATATGTTTACACCACCCCACGTTGCTCCACTCTCACCACCACCGCGAACACTCATGGGCCCTGGACCAAGCGAGGTTCACCCCGAGGTGCTCGAGGTGATGAGCAAGCCGCTCGTTGGCCACTTGGACCCTGCCTTCATCGAGATCATGGATGAGGTGCAGGAATTGCTTCGGTATGCGTTTCAGACCGCCAATGAGTGGACGATCCCGGTCTCTGGAACCGGTTCTGCGGCGATGGAGGCGGCAATCGGTAACGTAGTGGTACCAGGGGATACCGTACTGGTTCCTGGCAACGGTTACTTCGGTGAACGGATGGCACAGATGGCCGAACGGGCAGGCGGGGATGTCTCGGTCATCGAGGGACGATGGGGCGAACCGATCGACATCGACACATTACAAACGGCCGTTGATGAGACGGATCCAGATGTTGTTTGCCTCGTTCACGCAGAGACCAGTACCGGTGTCCTGCAACATGACCTTGCAAAAGCAGCGGATATCGTGCACGAAAACGGGGGATTACTGATCGTCGATTGTGTGACGTCGTTGGGTGGTGTCGAGTTACGTGTTGACGAGTGGGGGATCGATGTAGCATATAGTGGACCCCAAAAATGCCTCTCTTGCCCACCTGGTGCGAGCCCGTTGACACTGAACGATCGAGCGATGGAGAAAATCGAGGCACGGGAGGAACCCATGCGGTGTTGGTATCTGGATCTCCAGCTCATCGCCGATTATTGGGGTTCAGATCGTTCATACCACCACACCGCACCGATCACGAATGTCTATGCGATCCGTGAGGCACTCCGACTCGTCGCCGAAGAGGGGTTAGAAGCACGGTGGGACCGCCACGAACAGATCGCGTCCTCCCTCGTTGAACAACTCGAGGCCCTCGGCTTGGACACATATGTCTCATCCGAGGACTGGTTACCGACGCTCACGACGATTCAGGTGCCTGATTCGGTCGACGATAACGCCGTCATCGAGCAGCTTCGGACCTCAGCAGGGATCGAAATTGCAGGGGGCCTCGGTTCGATGGCTGGAGAAATCTGGCGGATCGGGTGCATGGGCCATTCGGCTCGTGAGGAAAACATCTCATTGCTCGTAGACGCCATGGCTTCGTCGTTGGAAGATCAAGGCTTCGAACCGATGGTGGACTGAAGCCCGAGTGTTCGCTCAAGCAGGACATATTGTGACATCGGCTGCAAAACGCTATGTGAGAGTCATCGATTGATAGGTGATCCAACCATTGGTATCGCCTCGATGACATCGCTCGCGAGGAACCCCACCCCGAACTCTCTGAGACACCGATCGCCTGCGCGACCGGTCACCCAGGTTCCAACGGCACCAGCCTCGATCGGTGTTCCGCTGACCGCCAACGCCCCAACCACCCCTGTGAGGACATCGCCGGTTCCTCCGACGGTCATGCCGGGGTTGCCCGTCCGATTCACCGCGGTGCGCTCCCCATCGCTGATCACATCGAACCGTCCTTTCAGCACCACCGTCGCCTCAAGGTCTAACGCCGCATCACGCACGATCGTCTCTGCCGCTCGCCAGTCGGTCGGTCGCTCGAACCCCATGGACTCGAACTCCCCGGCATGTGGTGTGACGATGAGCTCAGCATCGGTCGATACCCCAGCAACTGCCTCGATGGCATCGGCATCAACCACGACGGTTTCCTCCGCAATGTCGATAGCCAGTGTCGCGGCCTCGATCGTCTCCGGTGCATCACCAAGACCAGGACCAATCGCCACCACATCAGCCCGATCGATCGCTACCGCCAACAGGTCGATATGAGCCGGGGTCAACTGCCCACCGTCGAGAGGGCGGACAACTAGATCAGGGCTGTACCCTGCTACCGCATTGGCAGCCGATGTTGGTGTCGCTACTGTGACCAGATCGGCACCGGCCCGGAGCGCAGCCAACCCGGTCAACGCAGGCGCACCGGTATACGGTCCGCCGCCGATGACGAGAATACGGCCATGGTCCCCCTTGTGTGCCTCAGCATCACGGCCATCGAGGACGAGCCGGTCACCGGGCCCGACGAACCGCTCGGCAGCTGTGGGGATACCGATATCCACGACAGTCACCTCGGCATCGAGATCTACCAATCCAGGTTTCATATCGTGGAAGGTGACGACATGGTCCGCGGTCACGGCGATATCGGCGACCGCACCCGAATCTGGATCAACTCCGGAAGGGACATCCACCGAGACGACGGTCGAATTCGAGGTATTGATGGCTTCGATCGCCGAACAGATCGGTTCACGTATCCTGCCACGAAGGCCCGTACCGATCAACCCATCGACCACGATATCGGCGTCAATCGAGGGGATACCACTGGAGTCACTGATAACCTGCAGAGCAGCATCAGCTACCACGAGGGTGTCCCAGTTCTCGGCGGTCGCTCCATCCAGGTTTCCCGGATCTGTGAGAAGGTAGGTATCGACCGGGTGCTCGCTGAGGTAACGAGCTGACACGAGGGCATCGCCACCGTTGTCACCACCACCAGCGAGGATGGCGATCGAATCTCCGCCGGAGGACAGCGCATCGATCATCCGGGCGATACCACCGCCGGCTGCCTCCATGAGGACCCTGGTTGGCAACCCCAGCGCTGCGGCGTTACGATCGACCGCAGCCATCCGTCTACTCGTGATCATCAGTTAAGCAGACACGCCGGTGGACGGTAAAACCACCCTATACTTCGACATCACCGACTCGGAGGTGGTGAAAGAGGTAGGTCTGTGCATACCCCGGATACGGCCCAAGGGACGCACGGATAGCTCGTGAGGTCTCGTCATAGTTGCCGCCGAGACATGCCGGGAAGTACGTCTCGATAGCGCGCTTGATCCATCGGTCCAATGGGACGGCCTCGAGGTCACCAGCACCGAACAGCAGTGCACAGTCGGCGACCTTCGGGCCGACCCCATGGTAGGCCGTGAGTGCGTTTCGACGGTCTTCATACGACAGCGTCGGTTCGGGGAGTGAGATCTCGTTGGTGGCAATCGCCTCCGCAGTCCGCTTGACATACGAAGCCCGGTAGCCGAGGCCGCAACGTTGTATCTCCTCGGTCGAGGCTGCAGCAAGCGCGGCAGGTTCTGGGAAGCCGAAAAACGGCCGACCATCGAGTTCGTACCGGTCACCGAAACGTTCCATCAATGACTGCACCATCGAGTGGATGCGTTCGACGCGCATATTCGTCGAGCAAATGAACGAGATGAGCCCAACATACAGCG
>SKSH01000171.1 GCA_007118075.1 Halobacteriales archaeon | reverse complement strand
CTCCCCATCTTCGGCCAACCGTTGAACAAGATCGAGGCATGCATCGAAGTTCCCATCAACCTCAAGAATCCGTGCGCCGTGAAGGCTCGCCTGTGCGAGCTTGCCCGCGGCTACCTTTCCGGCTGGTAACAACACGAGTGTTTCCTTGCCGGCCCGTCCACCGTAGGCTGCAAGCGACGCCGAGGTGTTCCCGGTCGAGGCACAAACGAGACGGTCGATTCCAAGGTGGTTGGCAACACCAACCCCAACAGTCATTCCCCGGTCCTTGAACGACCCGGTTGGGTTCATCCCCTCGTGTTTGACCTGAAGTGAGGCGACACCGATGGATTCTGCGACCTCAGGAAGATCATACAATGGGGTGTCACCCTCGTCGAGAGAAATCTCCCGTTTCAGCGGGAGTACTTCTGAGAACCGCCAGACTCCGTCGGAATCTGCACCAATGAACGAATCCAAAGGAGCAAGATCACGGTACCGGACCTCAAGGAGGCCGTCACAGGTCGGACAGGTGTAAACGACGTCGTCGAACGGGGCAAGAGTCACACCACAACCGATGCAGGCCAACCAGACACCCGACTCTGCCACCGGTGGTTCATCGGTGGCAATTTCGAAGCCGGTCAGAGACATGACTCAGCTATCGCATGGCTGGCAGGTAAAGTTAGTAGGATATGATCGAACACCGAGCACAGCTGCTCCGTGTCGATTTACTGTGTTTTGAAAAATCGAGAATATCGTCGACATCGCCCGAGGGCGATACGAACCGATTTAGACGCGAGAGACGTTCGTCGCTCGGGGGCCCTTGGGGGCCTGCTCGATTTCGAATTCGATGTCTGTACCTTCGCTGAGATCATCACCGCCGATATCTTCCATGTGGAAGAATACGTCGTCGTCTGATGCATCAGTGGAAATGAATCCATAGCCGCCAGTTTGGTTGAAGAATTCAACCGTGCCTTTTACCATCGCAACTACGCCTACCCGCCACCCACTGGTAAGGCTTCCGAGGGTCGAGGTAGCACGGCCCAGCGTGCACATATCGCATGAATCTTCTCCTCATTACCGGGTAGACAAGCGGACGAGCCACAGAAGGTATGCCTCTCGACGAACAAGCGCTACCATGGGAACACCAGCAGTGATACGACGGGGAGCAGACATCGAATATGAGGATCTCGAGGCGGCTGAGGGGCTCTGCAAAGGGGTGCTCATCGGAGAGGATGAAGGAGCACCAAACTTCGCCATCCGTCGGTTCGAGCTAAATCCAGGCTCACAGGTTCCAAAGCACACGAATGAGGTCGAGCACGGTCAGTATGTTCTATCGGGGAGCTACGTCGTGGGAATCGATGATGAGGAGTTCGAGGTCTCACCAGGTGATTCGCTGTTCATCCCGGCCGGCACCGTGCACTGGTACCGAAACGAGGACGACTCGACAGGTTCGTTCATCTGTGTGGTACCGACCGGCGACGACGAAATCCACCTCGTCGAATAAGACCGAACCTCGATCAACGTGGACCAGTCGGGGGAAGCGAGACCTCCACCGGATCGTCGAACTCGTCGAAATCGATTCGAGTCTCGATGGTCATCGAAAACTCAACATCATCTGCCGGTGGCTCCATCCCCAACTCCTCCATTTCAGCAGCATCCATCGTCGTCGTTGCCTCGTACTCGACCCAAGCAAATGTCTCAGTGTCCGGATCGACGGCCATCGTTGCGGTATCGATTGTGGTATGCTGTGAGAAGTCGGCGAATTCGACATCCTGCATCATCTCGTTCTGGATGCCGGCGGTGAAGAACTCGTGGTGCCGATCTGGATCGATCTCGATGGTAATGAGGTACTCCCCATCCCGTTCGACAATCTCCTCACCAGTGATGAGCTCTTCATCGGTGAATGCAGCCAGCTCGATATCACCGCCGACACCGAACTCAGCCTCGGGATGTGTCTGCCATCCGGTGTGTGGATCGTTGATGTGGAGCTCACCATCGAGGTAGTACTGTTCGACATCGACCGTCGTCGACTGGCCGTCTAGCTCGATTGAGCCGCTGCCATCCATCTTGAATGCCATGTCGTCGAGATCGTGACGGGTGGTAGTCTCCGTCTCGGCCAGCATACCGACCGAAGTTCCGAGTTGCTCACTGCCGATGAAGAGGTCGATCTCGTGGTAATCGAGGGTGGTAAGGTATTCACGCTCTGAAAAGTCGTTACGAGCGACATCAAGCATCTCATCAGGATCCTCGTCGACTGTTTCACCACCGTCATCCCCAAGGCAACCAGCAAATCCGACCGCTGCAATTGCGGTAAGATATTCTCGACGTTTCATGGGTATCGATGCTGTACTCTCGGGCAGAAGGTGATTATTCTGGAAACTGAAATCGCCGTTTTGGTCTACAAACCTTCTGGGTCAGGCCGTGGGCGTTGGACGACGATGACCGGGCCCAGGAACTGTTCAGCGACCTGTTCTGCCGGCAGGCCGAAGATATAGGTGATCAAGGTGGGATCCGACTCACCAATGACTACCGCATCATACGACCCGGATGCATCGATGATGGCATCGAGTGCTGATTTGGCCACCTCGATCTCGATCGATATCGAATCTGGATCGAATCCCAACCCGGTGAGATGGTCAATGACACCTTCGAGCAATGTTTCAGCATCCTCTTTCGTCTCTACGTCCTCTAGGACGTGGAACAAGGTGACATGTACGTCCGTATCACCGAATAGGCCGGCGACTACGCGACTGACACGGTCAACACCGACTTGCCCTGCGATCGGCACGAGAACCCGTTCTGGCTCAGTGGTCGCGCTCGGGACGATGATTGCATCACAATCATGTTCTTGGTTGATCCGATCAATCGTCTGCTGTGCCTGGTGGGTGAATACCATCCTCACCTCGACCGTTGCTCCAGCCTTAAGGAGGAGCTCTTCGAGGTTATCCAGTTGTGTTGCCGTTAGCTCTTCGAACTGCATCTCTGCTTGACCGGTCGGTGTCTGATCAGGGACGACGTGGTACCCGAGTAGGATGATGTGAGCATTTGCGAGGAGCTCTGGGATGCCGTCGGGGATCGAATCCCGTTCGAGTACGCGAATCGGCAGCAACACGGTTGGACGATCTACCATGTCTAGTGTGTCACACCTCTGAAGTGTGTTTCAGGGTACTCGAAATATCGTCCATCTTGACCATAAAGGTACACCTCCGATTGCCGCAGCTGATACCGTGGCTAGGTACTGGGCGAGTGAGATGGGAGTTCCAACACATGATCTGCCCACTTACGAAGTCGAATCAATGCCCGTCTTTCGGCCAGGGTAATCGGATCATCGTCACCGAAGGAGTCACCCTCAAACGCATTCATGACGACGCAAGTGGCATCAGCTGAATAGCCCTCGAGTTGGTCGAACGTGCTATCAGCAGACTGTAAGGCAATTGTGATATCGTTGATGAAGACAGCCCGTGGATCGGCTGGAGCGGTCTCGATGAGTTGTTTCGCTTGATCGGCATTCGCTGCAGCGAGTTCGATCGATTCCTCTGCTGTCTCACCCTCGGTTCTCGGTCCAATCGCGTCGATCGAACCGTACCACACCTGGGCTGGGACATCGACGAACCGGTTGATCCGCCCGCCGATGAGTCCATCGAGTGTCTCGATTTCAGGGGCAAAATCGAGGACAACCACCCCTTCTGATCCATGTGTGTCTATCCAACGACTGAGGGTATTCGCCGTCAATCGGGTTTTCCCGACCCCGACGGGGCCGACGATGAGGGTGGTCCCGGTAAGCCGAACCTCCATCTTGTTCAACCCCACCGTTCGCTGAGGAACTTCACCGCGAGGACGAGTGTCGCGATCCCGAACGTGATTGCGAAGCCAAGGACGAACCAGTCGAGGGCGCTGGTGAATGGTGCCTGATCTCGGACGAATTGATATGCCAGGAACGATGCCACAGAGATCAACGCGATGCCACCGATGTTCGCTGGGATTGTTGCCCGTTCGGGGACTGCACCCTCGTCGTTGGCCAGATACATCACGAGGGCAAGGGCGAATGGTGTTCCAACGAGGCCAAAGGCGAGGACGAACACGAGTAGCTCGAAGAAGGTCGCCCCCTCGATGAAGGCACCACCGGCTGAGAGAAGTGCCACGGCGACCACAAGCCAGCGGTATCGTTTATCGGCGACATCACGTTCGATATCGAGCTTATCGGCGATGACATAGGGTGGGACGAAGGTGTTCCCTCCGAGTGTTGACACCGCTGCACCGAGCAACCCGAGGAGGAAGAGCCAGTGACCGATCGTTCCGAGTGCTGGTTCGAGTGCCTGCGCGGCGGTAATCGCGTTGAGTTCGACTATCTCCTCAGCCGGATCGTGTAATACCGAGGCGGCGACGAGGAAAATCGCGAGAGAATATGCTCCAAAGGCGATGATCATCGAGGTGAGGATATCGAACGTGGCAAGGCCATATTCTTCGCTGGTCCAACCGCGAGAACGCATCGTGTACGATTGCATCGTGACCAGTGTCACGTGTACCGCACCACCAAGGACGGCTGCTGCGACGAGTGCCCCATCGATCCCGGCTGGGATCGTCGGTGTCAGTCCAGCTGTTGCGGCGGTGATATCGATATCGACGATGGTCAAGGATGCGACGAAGGCGATCACGACCCCGGCTACGAGCACCTTTGCCAGCGTTTCGAGGAAACGATAACCGCCGAAACCGAGGCCGACAGCCAACAAGATCGCCCAGGCGATTCCCCAGATCCTCGCGTCGACACCGGTGATGGTCTCGCTGACATCGGCGGTCGTCTTCATGATAACCAACTGAGCGAGACCTGCGGCGAGCACGACATCGATGACCAGCAGCCATGCCCAGGTTGAGCCGATCCGCTCTTCAACCGCAGAGACCAGACCGGTCCCGGTGAGTAGCCCGACTCGCATCGCGAGATACTGTGCCAGTGCTCCGAAGATTGCGGCGATGATCACGACCCAAAGGAGCGAGTATCCGAAACTCGCCCCGGCGGTGACGACCGTCACCATCGTCGCCGGACCTGCGGCGATCGCCCCGGCGATCCAGGTGGGACCGAGGCGTCCCATATAGGCCGACAGCGGCTCATCGCGGATTCGACGCCAATCGTAACTCATTGCCGAGGCTGTGAGGTCAAAGAAGTAAAGCGCACCGAGGTGCGTCGATCGTGTCTACTCGTAGGACTCGTGGATCCGGTCCATCTTCGCTGCCATCACGAAATCGGTCTTATGCAGCCCGTCGATCTTGTGGGTCCACATCTCGATACCGACCTCACCCCAGGTGATATTGATATCCGGATGGTGCCACTCTGCTTCTGCAAGTTCACCGACTTCGTATGCGAATTCGAGTGCATCACGGAAGTCGTCGAAGGCGTAGGCCCCCTCGAGATGGTGCTCATCGACAACCTCCCAGACTTCGGTATCGAGCTCGTCGAGGTACTCGGCGTACTCATCCGGCGATAGCGGCTCATCATCTGAGTTGCACGCCACGCACTCTTGATCGGCCAATGAGGATGCCATGCGTATATTATCACACGCCGAACCTTGTCCATCTATCGGCGAATCGAGCGCGACCGTAGAGCTAACCCGTCGGCGGGCCATGGCGGAACCATGTCGGTAACCCTTGTTGTACTCGGGATAGGTGCCAT
>SKSH01000042.1 GCA_007118075.1 Halobacteriales archaeon | reverse complement strand
CAAAGCCAGAACCTATGCGATGGTGTGGTTCACGGCGATCGTGGCCCCCTGGATCTGCTTTACGGATTTCATCACCGAACGTGACCAGACTCGTGCGATTGGATTCATCGTCCTCATGGTCGTCTTCTGGCAGTTGATGACGGTCCTCCTCGGCGAGCCGTCGCATCCGATTATCGGTAACTCACCAACGGTCTCGCTCATCGTTTGGACGGTATTGCTTGCACTCTTTGTCGCCCCGGTGGCAATCCACCTGTTGGCGTTCGTCACCACCCTCGTGCTCATCGCCGTGGTCGAAGAACGGGCGTCAGTCAGCGAGACGGTTCAGGTCCTTGCCTATGCGACAGCCCCGGTGGTGTTCCTGCCAATACCAGTGGTTGCCCTCCAGGTGGCTATCGGCCTGTATGGTTCGTTCATCCTCGTGTACGGTCTCCGGGTGGTCCATGAGATCTCTATCTGGCGGGCACTGCTGGCAGGTATCATCCCAGCCTATCTACTCTTCGGGATGGGATTTGGTGCAGATGATGCGCTGTTAGAATTGCTTCGTGGCTATCGGATTATCTGAGGGGACCCTCAGCACCAGGTTCCTCGTTCGATACCCGCCTCGCCATTGGTAACCGGGCAAAATAACGTGGAATCGAGGTGATTCGAAAGAGGCCGAATTGAGAGAGGAGGCCTAGGGCAACGAGTCCGAGGAACACGGGGTCGACAAGCTCGAAGGTCAGAGGTTCGAGCGAGGTCGAAGCGACCGAATCGGCGATGTTGTCGAAGGTAACACGGCCGGTGACGAGCGTGGCTCCGGCGAGCGACGAGATGATGATGAGGATCGAACTGGTCATGACCAGTGAAATGGCAGCCATCACGAATCCGATCGCAATCCCGACTGAGATATCGAGGTACCACGCCACGTCGAGGATGGCAGGGGATACTATCACTGCGCCGAAGTAGGTCCCGACGATGAGGGCGAAGATGGCGATGGCCCACTTCAAGAGGGCGATCGCGATGAATATCCCAGCGAGACCTCCGACGATGACCCCAACGGCGAGGGCGATTGTCCCGTCTAAGCCGACGGCATCACCGATGAACGGGCCGATGAGCGAGCCTAGCCCACCACCGACGAGGGCTCCGAGCAATGCTACTCCGTACACCGAAAGGACCGCACCGCCGAAGAGTAGGATCAATCCGGCGAGGATGACGACGATACCAACATTATCGAACATAGGAGTATCTCGTTTTGGAGAGTGCTTAAAGCCTACCGACAGTGACGACTTGGGTTGACGTGATACGGTTCCTCGATAGCATCGCACCCACGAGGTGCTATCAATCCACGTGATCAGTGTGCTCGTATCGCAACTTGAGAAAGCCGACGTAGCCATGAGCAGACCGGTTGCTCTGCAAGTTCATGATAAATACGGGCAGCAACTATGGGTCGGGGCAGATTCGAACTGCCGAGCTCCTCCGTGTGAAGGAGGCGTCATAACCTGGCTAGACCACCGACCCGATGGGTGATGGATAAACCGACTCGACGCAAAAACCTTTCTCGTTCGGTGCCAGCTGCAGGAAACTCCTACCGACCGATCCGCTGCTTGGCGCCTTCGAGGTTATCGACCAATCGTTGTGGCATCCCCTCGATGGGTGACTGTCCATCGGTTTCGGAAGCCTCGACCGGGAGTCGATTTCGGACCCGTTCGCTGATGGGAGCGAAGGTTGCTCGAATCCCGGCGCTCGTGTGTCGGATCGTCCATCGGAGATGGTAGACGGCATCTCTAAAATTTTCGTCCATGATTCGTTGTAATATAGGTGCTCTGTCGAGATAACCATGTCGCCGGCTAATCAGACCGGCTAAACGTCGGGGTTGCTAATCTTGGTGCATGTTCGAGCGGTTGCGGACACCGACACCGTTTCAAATCGGCTCGGTCAACTGCTATCTGGCCGGTAGGACCCTGGTCGACCCTGGTGTTGCGAGCGATGATGCCTGGTCAACGCTCACAGATGCGCTTGCGAACCGTGGCATCGAACCATCAGAAATCGATCGGGTACTGATCACCCATCCACATCCGGATCACTTCGGGATGGCCAAGTGGTTCAAGGAAGTCGGTGCCTCGATCTGGGCCGCAAGCGAGGCGGTAGATATCATCGAGGATTTCCCAGGACGTCTCGAGTTTGAACAATCGTACTTCCGTTCCTTCCTTGTCGATCATGGGCTCGCCAGAGATGTCGCTGAGACAGCTGTCCAGCTGCCTGAAGCGTACCTTGAGTTTGCGCCATCGTGTCCAATCGATCGTGCGTTGGACGATGGCGATCGGTTCGAGGTGGCTGGCACCGAGGTGGTCTCAGAACGGCTGACCGGTCATGCATCCGGCGAATGCATGTACAGCTGGCAGGATGGAGAGGGGGAACACGCCATCGTCGGTGATCACGTGTTACAACAGATTACCCCAAATCCGTTCCTCCAACCTCCGAGTGAACCCGGTGAACCACGACCTCGGGTGTTGCCTGCGTACAACCGGAGCCTCGAACGACTCGCCATGCGTGATTTCACCAGCTTATTGCCCGGCCATGGAGATGTGGTCGACCGGCCGACCCACCGGATCGATCGATTGCTGGAGTTTCACGAACGACGGACGGAGAAGGTCGCCCATGGGTTAGACCAGCCAATGAATGCCGCGGCTGTGATGCGAGATCTCTTCGGAGATCTACCGGTCACCGAGATATACGGCGGGATGAGTGAGGCGATCGGTCATCTCGATGTACTCGAGCTTCGAGGTCGTGTCGAACGGTCCAAACGAGAGGGTGTCTGGTACTACGAACTCGTCGAGTAGGTAGGGGTACGCTCTGGGTGACCCTCCCTGGTGTTCACCAGCCGTGCGAGCGTGAAGAGCAGATCTGATAATCGGTTCAGGTAGACAAGCGGTACGGTCGCACCGTCCTCGAGTTCTTCTAACAGTGCGACGACGCGTCGTTCAGCTCGACGACAGACCGTCCGAGCGTGATGCAATCTCGCCCCGGCAGCTCCACCGCCTGGCAGGATGAATGATCTAAGCGGTTCAAGCTCCGAATCGGCAGCATCGATCCAGTCTTCGAGCAGTTCGATCGCCGATGCTTCGATGTTTGGTGTCTCAGCGGCGTCAGTGGGATCGGCCAGTTCAGCCAGGATGATATGAAGATGCTGTTGGACCTGGATGAGCTGGTCATCGATATCATCATAACCGGTCGGGAGCACCGCCCCGATGAGGGCGTTGAGCTCGTCGACGGTCCCGTACGCCTCGATCCTCGGTGCTGCCTTGGAGATCCGATTTGCCCCGAGTAAATCGGTCTCGCCAGCGTCTCCGCGGCCCGTGTAGATCGTCATGATTGCAACGACGACCTCCGGGGTCTTATCGTATCGGGCCGCGCTGGAGTAAAAACAGATGGTGACTTCCAGCCATGACTGCCGTCGTGTGCATTCGCTTGGTTTTTTGTCATTCCCTGGCAAGACTCAGATAATGGCACCCTCCGGCGAGCTGTTCTGTTCCGAATGCGAGGCAGAGACGAGCCATCGGTTGGTCGCCCGGACGAAGTTGCATCTTGGTGTCAAACGAAAATGGCGCTGTGAGGACTGTGAGCACCGCGTGGTGACCATCAATAACTCGGTTCCCACAACAACCGGTTGAACGCTCAGAGTTCGAACCGCTCGACGAGTCGATCCTCATCCTCGCTGCGGACGGCAACGATCTGGATGTGTTCCTCGAGACGTGAATTCTTGACCTTCGAGTTCAGCAGTTCGTCAACCTGGTAGATTCCTGCAGCAGAGGTCATCTCGATCTCGATACTGACCGCTTGATCCTCACCCGTTTTGAGAGTGACCGACTTGATTGCACGGCTGGAGATGGTGTTGATTCCTCGACCTCCTGCCTCGTATGGGCGCCGTGAGCGGCCGCGTTCCATGTCAAGAGCATCGGCAATCCTGACAACACCGGCCTCACTGGTGAGTGGCGATTCCTTTCGGTGGTGACAGACGACTGCATGTAGGACCTCACCGGCGAGCTTGGTGGCCACAGCCGGCTCGTAGATTGGGTCGAGGACCTCTAGCAGGCGATCCCAGGCGATGTCGACCGAATAGTAGCTGTGGCGGTCGCGATGGACAACATGGCCGACATCGTGGAAGATCGCACCCAGTGCGATGATGACCGGTTCGTCAGCCTCATCGAGGCCATGGTCGGTCGCACCGTTGAACGGGACATCACCTCGCTTGAGGAGGTCATACAGTTCGATCGAACGTTCGAGGACCGTCATGACATGCTTTGGTCCGTGATCATTGTACCGGAGTCTGACGACCGGATTAACGTTCTGTGCCTCGATGAGTGCCATCGTCCGTGGGTCGTCTTGGACCGAACGGAGGACCGCATTGAGTCGGTCGACTGGGAAGGAATGGACCTCCGCATCAAACTGTTGTGACTCCAGCGAATCCATGGACAGCCTATGGCATGGAGTCAGATAAACCCAGGTTGCTACGTGTTGACGAGATCGGATTCGATCTGGTCGAATGGTGGAAGTTCTCCTGGATGATCTGCTACCCAGAAATAGGTCACCGTCCGCGCTGTATCGAGGGCTACAATCGCCCGTTGGGCGAGTCTGTACAGGCCGATATCCTCGAAGTCTATCGAGAGATCGAGCGCATCGATGAGTGTCCGGTTGAAGTCGCTGATGAACGGAAACGGCAGGTCGTGATCTTCGCGATATTGTTGGTGTACGAACGGTGAGTCAACGCTGACCGCGAAGAGCGTGTGGTCTGAAATACCGGTGGGAAACCGGTCCCTGACGGTACATAGCTCCTCGGTACAGGTCCCGGTATACGCTGCAGGGATGAATGCGAGGATGATTGGCCCATCAGCGACGAGTGCACTGAGGCGACGGCGTTCGACCGAATCACTATCGCTCACCGTCACCGACTGATCGTCGAGCTGTATGCCAGTTGTGGCCATCCTAATGACCGTTTTGGGCCTCTTTCCCTTAGACTAATCGTCGGGATTGCCAGCGAAAAGCCTTATAATCGTTTCAGGACTAGACTTCGGTGAAATGGTTACGTCAACGATGTTCCCGATGTTCATCGGCGGCCTCGGTCCTGTTGAACTGGGTGTCATCTTCCTGATCGCTGTCCTCCTGTTCGGAGCCAACAAGATTCCACAGCTCGCTCGCTCAACCGGTGAGGCGATGGGTGAGTTCAAGAAAGGCCGAGAGCAGGTAGAAAGTGAGCTCGAAGAGATGCGTGAATCGGCTGCAGAGGAGGCAGAGATGGCTGAAGAAGAGGTCCTTGAAGAAGAGAAGGACACCGACGAAACGGCCGCGTAAGCGAACCGATTTTCTCTCCGGGCATTTACCGTCTACCTGAGGGCATGTGGCCTAGCGGATAGGGCAGGAGGTTCCTAACCTTCTGATCGCGGGTTCAAATCCCGTCATGCCCGTTTTTCGGTACTAACCCGGTTTCGAACGTGGCAAGCTAGTCACCGACGAATCGTCAGCACCGACTTATATTATCATATTAGATAATATTGGACTAACGTTTTTACCACATGAGGGTAGAAAGAGCCGTGGATGAGGCGTTCTTTGCCATGGTCTTCCAGGGCTGCCGAGGACCGTCCGGTCTACATGCCCTACTATGACGGCGAACCGGCCGAAGACGAGGAAGAGTGGCAACCTACTGACGAGCTTCGGGAAGCTGTGGCAACGGTGAT
>SKSH01000099.1 GCA_007118075.1 Halobacteriales archaeon | reverse complement strand
GCATCTCTCTGAACGGCAATCCGAAATCGATATTATCGGCGAAAGGAGTCCGATCGAACTGTCGCCAGAGCCACTGTAACGCTTTGGATCGCTGGAATGCCTCCTCATCCTTCTCGGCATAGTATTCGCTTTCGAGTGTGGCATTGTCGGGATGATAGTTGAGCAGTCGTGCGCGATCGGCGAGCTCGATTGGTTCACCCGCCCTCCACTGGTCGAACAACGCTCGGTCACCGTTGAGGTCAGCGAGTACCTCTTGGACCGCATCGCCAAGATCCTCGGCCTCCACGAGACGAGATCTAACCGAGTCTACAAGCTCATCGTACGTCGACTGAGCCGTGGGGGGCAGTTGGACCCGGCGCTTCGTCATATAAACGACGTAGTTCGTCACGGACCAAAAGTCGTTCCGTGGCGGCAGCGTTTGTCACTCAGGCAAGGAAGACGTGTCTCGGTCGGTCCTGGAGGACATCTCGGCCCCACTGGACCGTCTCGCGGAAGGCGTCGCCACCGAAGAAGCCAAGCGCTGCCTCTCTGGAATCCCAGCGACTCGAGATGAACATATCGCACTCATCATCGAGCCGGACGAACAACGATGTCTCACGGTGTCCGTCCATGTCTCCCAACAGTTGACCAACCGAGCCGAACATCTCGACAAAGTCCTCTCGGTGCTCGGGTTTGACGTGGTAGAACATCCCCATCGTCTCCCACCCGCCTCCATCTCCGGCTCGTTGTTGGATGCCGGGGAGATCGGTAAGAAATCCTGCAGCAGTCTCCGCCGCTCGTTCGGTCTCCCAGATACTGACGATTGCTCGTCGATCTCCCTCGTCGTACACTCCAGTGTCCACATGACTGTCGTAGTGATCGAAGTTCCCGACGAGGTCGTCCACCTGCTCGGCCAGTGTCTCGCTGTCACCATTCGAGTAGAGGACCACGGCGTGTACATCCTCGCCGTGGGGTTGTCCAGCGTAGACCCCTTGCGCTGCGAGTTCGTTTCGGACGGCATCGGCCTCCGACGCTTCAGTTGGTGCTGTGACACTCGATGTCTCCGCTTCGTCGACACCGATCGGTTCTCCAGCGAGTAGGGCAGGCAGCTCAGCTGGTTGCATCGGCCTTCCGATAGTGAACGGTCCGAAGCTTGCATATCTGGATGTTGAGGGATCGAATCGCATCTCGTAAAGTAGGTCCTTTACCACCGTTGGGTCGTTCGAAAAGAGGGTGACTCCCCACTCCCAGTCCTCGAATCCGATGCTTCCTGAAATGATCTGGGTAACCTTGCCCGCGTACCCCTTGCCAATCTCCCCGTGGGATGCCATGTGCTCTGCCCGTTCGTCGAACGGGAGATCGTACCAGTTGTCCTCTCCCACTCGACGTTTTGACATCGGGTAAAACGAGACGAATTCGGCGGCTGGAATCGTTGGGTGGAGTCGATGATGGATGTATCGCTCGGTACCAGCATCGACCTCGGCATCTCCTTCGAAGTAGTCCTGCATGAGATATCCTGAGACCTCGGTCACCGAGATATAGGAATCAACCCGTTTGGTGATAGATCCGAGCGGACTGGCATCGATGCGACGTTCGATCACGTCGAGGTCGGCCAACGATGGACGGAGATGGATCCCCATGAGATCGACTCCATGGCCCAGTCCGACGAAGAACCCGGTGTCACCCTCACCCTCGGCCCCCTCGTCGAGGAGCTGCCCGAGAAGGTCGGTTCCGGCGGACAGTACCTCTTCACGCTCGGCTTCATCCAACGCAGTCCAGACGTCCCAGTCGATCTGTCGCATATCATGCAGCATGTACCACCCTTCTTCCGTCGGTGGTACCTGTCGTCTTGGCATGGATGAAGGTCGTCCATGCGGACTGAAGGGGTTATCGTTCCCGGCTGCTGCCGATACCGTAAGATATTGCCCATCTGCCCGGTAAATTGCGGATAATCATGCGTAAGGCCGGGCCGCCGAAGGGGCTGCTGGCATACCTCGTGGCTGAGTTGCTCAACGAAAAACCCCGGTATGGCTACGAGATCATCAAAGAGATCGAGGAGCTCAGCGGTGGGCATTGGGAACCATCGTATGGGACCGTCTATCCGATCTTATACAAATTCGAGGAGAAGGGCCTCGCAAACCGATTGGAGCGTGATGACGAACCAGACCGGAAGTACTTCGAGCTTACCGAAAAGGGCCAAGAACGGCTTGAGGAGAAGCGTCACTCGGGCGATATCGATGCACGGGATTTCGCCGATGTGATCCTTGGTTACCATCACGTGTTCGTCGCCCTAGCGACCGATGATCGGATCGGCCTTGAGGTACGTGAGGATTCGTGGCGATTTGACGAAACATTCTCTGCATGGATTGCTGAACAGATTATCCGACATCACGAGCGTGATTTCGGTGAGTTCGAGCGAATCGACGGACCACCTGCTGCGTTCTACCAACACGCTGGTATCGATCTGTGACGTGATCTGTTCCTAACTGAAAAGCCCTGCCCCGAAGATCAACAGGAGGAAGCTCACCAACATGACGATTGCCATGCCGGTGACTAGATAGCTCACTGTCCGCTGGCTGACCGATACCGGTAACCGGGAGAGGACACCCTCTAGGCTGGCTCGGAGAATGTGCCCACCATCTAGTGGGACGGCTGGGATGCAGTTGAAGATACCGAGGTTGAGATTGATCCAGCCGGTCCAAAAGAGGAGATTAGCCAGGAGGAATACCCCACCACCGAGTCCAGAGAGACTCCCCTCGACAACAAAGAAGTTCATCGTATCGGAGGTGAACCCTGGGAAGTTGTAGGGAAGTGCTCCCCCGAGAACGATGCTCGCGAGTGGAAGGAAGATCGCGACGACAAGCTTCCCGAAGAACGAGTCGGCGACGCCAATTGGATCGTCTGCTGGATCACCACCACCGAGGAGGGCCAGGTACGTATCAGATGGGTACTCCTGGATGCCAAAGTCACTGATCTGCATGCCGGTGATACCTGCGGTGGTCCCGACGCCGAGGAAACCACCACCTTGTCGTCCTTCACCAAGAACCACCTCGGTGGTTTGTCGTTCTCCGTCAGCCCAGTACTCGAGTTTAACCGTCTCTTCGGGTGATAATCCGCCGAGGATTTCCTGGAGATCTCGGGTAGAGATAATCTGTTCGCCGTCGATCGCGCTGATGACGATCTGTGTTCCACGTTCGATTCCAGCATCGTTGAGCGGGCCTGAATCAACGACGGCGAGTGAACCGATAGGGATGGAATGGTTTTGGATACCAATGTTGGCACTGATGGTGAATGTCGCCTCTTCCTTCCCTTCGAGTACCGACCGAAGTGCAGGCATCGTATGTACGGGTTCACCATCGACCTCGAGGATCGTCGAACCACGTTCGATGGTGGAGGGTCCGCCGGGAGTATCGGCGGTCACGAGCAGCGAACGTTGCACCTCGACGTGTTGTTCATCGTCGAGTTCGACGGTGACCGTTCGATCGGGAATATCATCCAGCAGTTCGAGTAGCTCATCAAAATCACTGACCGTCTGATTGTTTACAGCAGTGATTCGGTCTCCGTCTCCGATGCCTCCTGCTTCGGCTGCAGAATCGGGAAGGACGCCTCCGACAGCTGCACCAGGGGCAACGGCGATCGATCCGGCGACTGGACCGAATAAGAGAGCGAACACGATGATCGTGATGATGAAATTGCCGGTCACTCCGGCTGAGAACATCCGAATCTGCGATCCTCGCGAGGCATTGGACGCACTCTCTTCATCGGGTTCAACGAACGCCCCAAGCGGGATGAACGCAAGCAATGCGACCCCCATGGATTTGATTTGTATCCCTTCGACTCGGCACAGCAAACCATGGCCTCCCTCATGAATCACCAAGCCGATGACGAGGCCGACAATGATCTCAGGTGCCACCTCCAGTGGAAGGAACTCATTGACCCCTGGAATTACGAGCACGTTCTGCGGTTGTTGAATCTGTTCAGGTCCGGGAGAGAGCACAGAGATCACCGCCGAAAAGAGCAGCATGAGGAACGCACCGATCATGACAACGATAGCGATGCCAACTCCCATGTTCGCCACCGCTCGCCAGAATCGACGTGGCTGCGAGAGTCGATCAAGGAAGATCCGGCCTCTTTTGGTCCTGATCGTGGTGATTGGACCGGTGGTGTTGACTGACTCTGGGAGCCATCCCAGCCGATTGACGAGGATAATCGCTACCCAGTAGAGGAGAATCCCAGCGACCACCCACGTCAATAGGCTCATCGCTCAGTCCTCAGGGATGGACCACCTTGTCCATTATGCTTCATCCAGGTCACGCTTCTCGCCGCAACCGCGAGACCACGAAGTCACGATCGAGCTCGGCAAGGAACGGCCCGAGCTTGGGTCCGGTCGGTTCATCAAACAACAGTCGGTAGCCTGCTTCGAACACCTCGCCTACATCGAGTTCGCGTTCACGAGCTACCTCGAAGATTGCCCCTTGGATCTCCTCTCCATCGCCACCAGCTTCGACAACGTCTGCCACAGTTTCGAGTGCCTCCTCGACCTCGGCTGAAAGCGACACCGATGGGATGAAGTTCCGATGCAACTGGTAGTTGAAGCGGTTATCGGTCCGCATTGCCCATCTCCCGGCGAGGCTCACCCGATTGAGTGCCTGCTTGGCGATCTCATCAGAGATCGATGGTGGGAGATGTCCCTCGCGTTCTGCGATCTCGCGTTGGAGCGACAGGTCATCGGTCATCGAGAGGACGGCAGCGAAGGTATATGGGAGCCGGATCCGGCTGGAATCGATCTCGTCGACGAGGAACGGATAGACTCGAGTGGCGAATTCGATGCGAGATTCAGCCTTCGATCGCTCGCCAAAGAAGGCGGCCTCGATGGCATCGAAGTCATCGACGAGTTGATCGATGCGATCGATCGAAAAATCACGAGCCTTCTTCGGGTTCTGGGCGAAGAAGTAGAGCAATACCTCGGGTTCGATGAGTTCGAGTACTTCGGATACGAGCAGCACGTGGCCGGTGGAGGAGGAAAACGGCTGTCCCTCGTATGTGAACCACTCGTAGACCATCGGTTCTGGTGGGTCGATCTCGAGGACCGATTCGGCGATGGCCACCCCACTTGGCCAAGAGCCCTCTGCGTGATCTTTCCCGAAGGGTTCGAAGTCGACCCCGAGGTGTGACCACTCCCAACCCCGTTCCTTGGGTGGGATCTAGGCCCGCCGGCCCAGCAATCATCATGCGGTCTTGGTGTCGATCGACGTCCAGCTCTCGCACGGGATCCCTGAGGCCCGGTCAATACTCGCTCTCGCGCCTCGCGCACGAGCCGGTTCTGGACGGTGCTGCTGGCCGGTGCACGAGTGTGGCGGAGCATGGCCGTGCCGAGTCCCACACGACGTGGGTCGGACGCTCCCGTTGCAAACCTAGCGCGTGTCGCTGCCGTCGACGACCGGTGTCGACCACCCACCTCACAACGTCAGGTACGCCTCCCGCACCTGCGGATGCTTGAGCAGCTCCGCGCCGGTGCCGCGCAACCGCACCTCGCCGTTCTCGAGCACGAGCGCGTGGTCGGCGAGCTGCAGGGAGCGCTGCACGTTCTGCTCGACGAGCACCACGGTGGTGCCGTCGGCGTTGACCTGCGCGAGCGCGGCGAAGACGGCCTGCGACAGGGCGGGCGAGAGGCCGAGCGAGGGCTCGTCGACCAGAAGCAGCTTCGGGTCGGTCATCAGCGCCCGGCCGATCGCCACCATCTGGCGCTCGCCGCCGGAGAGGGTGCCGGCGAGCTGACGCTCGCGCTCGCGCAGGCGCGGGAAGAGCTCGTACACGAAGGCGCGGTTCCG